>CAXUOL010000153.1:0-11309 GCA_964252435.1 uncultured Nostoc sp. | reverse complement strand
TGATGAATATCGTAGCCGTTACCAATACGAATTTTAGTCATTAGTCATTAGTCATTAGTCATTAGTCATTAGTCATTGGTCATTGGTCATTGGTCATTGGTCATTGGTCATTAGTCATTGGTCATTAGTCATTAGTCAGGAATTATTATTCTCTCCCTGCTCCCCCTGCTTCCATCTGTCCAGGAGATCAGGACGGCGATCGCGGGTTCTTTCAATTTGTTGCTTGTAACGCCACCGAGCGATCGCGGCGTGATTCCCACTAAGCAAGACATCAGGCACTTTTAAACCGCGAAAATTGGCAGGACGAGTATATTGAGGATAGTCCAATAACCCTTCCTCAAAACTTTCTGCTGTCAGGGATTCAGTTTTGGCTACGGTTCCTGGTATTAGCCGCACTACGCCATTAATCAAAGCCATTGCTGGAATTTCCCCACCAGTCAGAATAAAATCGCCCAAAGATACTTCACGAGTTACCAAATGTAGCACCCTCTCATCCACTCCTTCGTAATGCCCACAAATAACTACTAACTGGTCATAATTTGTCACCAATTCTTTCAAAAGAGGTTGATTAATTGCTTGACCCTGGGGACTCATCAAAATTACTTCTCTTCGGGGTAGAATCGGCAGCGACTCCACAGCCGTAAAAATAGGTTCTGGCTTCATTAGCATCCCAACACCGCCGCCGTAGGGTTCATCATCTACTTTTCGGTGCTTGTCAGTCGTAAAGTCCCGTGGATTAATCAGATGCACTTCGGCAATCTGTTTGGCTAAGGCTTTACCTAGCAGCCCAGAATTAAGAACAGAGTTAAAACAGTCAGGAAAAAGCGTAACTATATCAAAGCGCACAGTTATTCGTATTCGAGGACACTAATCTTAAATTTGAATGTCTAGCAAACACCAGCAAGCCAAGGTCGGGTTAAACTCCAGTTAAACTTTATCAATAGTATCTAAAACTACCAGACCTCCTGGATTTTAGATGGGATCAAAAGTTTTTCTAATTACTTAATTTATGTTTAAATGTTGTCACAACTACATTTAAATTAATAATCATATCAAGTTAACAACTTCCAGGATGCATCGAGCCAGTCTCAGAAAAAAGCGTAGTCTTAACTGCTCGTCCCCAACTCTAAAGGGGAAATCTAGCTACTTAAAGACTATTTTGCCCTACTGCAAGTGGATAGGTGAAAAACAAGGCGCTGGCAAGAGAGGAATGGGAACAAACACGTTTAGACTGAGGCAACGCGAGCGTTAAGCGAGAATTTGGAGAGTGGCTTTTCCCAGTTCCAAACTTCCAAAAAGTGTCCTCTCGAAAGTTGCAAAGCGCAAAAATTATCAGGTAACTGAACCTTGTTGAATTCACACGCCATTCGCCACAAGCCGGGGAACCCTTTCGGCAATCGCTCAGAGGGGGTTTCCCCCATGAGCGACTGCCGACGCTCCTGCGTCGCTAACGCTGCGCTAACACCAAGGCGATGGCTCCTGAAGTTGTTGACAGGAGAACCAAAATGCCGCAATTACAAGCTAAATCGCTAGAAATGAGGACACCCCAAGCAACTAAAACCGCCGTTCTGGTTATCGGAGGTGCAGAAGATAAAGTTCATGGGCGCGAAATCCTACGAACTTTTTTTGGACGTGCCGGTGCTAGTAAGGCTTATATTACAATTATTCCATCTGCCTCTCGCGAACCTGCCATCATCGGTGGTCGGTATATTCGCATTTTTGAAGAAATGGGTGCCCAGAAGGTAGAGATTTTAGACATCCGTGAACGAGAACAGTGTGAAACCTCCCAGATCAAAGCATCCTTAGAAGCCTGTAGTGGGGTATTTTTGACAGGAGGAGACCAGCTGCGTCTTTGTGGCGTCTTGGCAGATACGCCAGCAATGGAAATTATTCGTCAGCGAGTGAGGGCGGGGCAACTTACGTTAGCAGGCACCAGTGCAGGAGCGGCGGTGATGGGGCATCACATGATTGCTGGCGGCGGTAGTGGAGAGACGCCCAATCGTTCCCTAGTGGATATGGCAACGGGTTTGGGATTTATTCCAGAAGTAATCGTTGACCAACACTTTCACAACCGTAATCGGATGGGGCGACTGATTAGTGCGATCGCCGCTCATCCCGATCGCTTAGGTATTGGCATTGATGAAGATACTTGTGCAGTGTTTGAACGTGATGGTTGGCTACAAGTTATGGGTAAAGGCAGTGTCACCATTGTTGATCCCACTGAGTTGACCCATACCAACGAACCTTATGTCGGTGCTAATGAACCGTTAACCGTGCATAATTTACGTCTCCATATCCTCAGCTTAGGCGATCGCTTTCACTTGTACCAGCGGACTGTATTGCCTGCTGTACACCGAATCTCCAGCTGACGGGATAGAGTATCTGAGGTTACACTGAGTTGACCGCACATTTATTATTTCTTTCCGTAAAAAGAAAAATGATAAGAATACCATGTAAAAAGAAAAAACTGTTCATCAAAAACAGTTTAGCGGTCAATTCCAGTAAGAAACTAGAATTTTGGTTCCGAATCTCCATCTACCTATTCCCATGAGAATTCTCAAGATCCAGACATTACGCGGCCCAAACTATTGGAGCATTCGACGCCACAAACTGATCGTCATGCGCCTCGATTTAGAAAACCTTGGCGAGACGCCCTCGAATGAAATCCCTGGCTTTTATGAAGGATTAGTTGAGGCGCTGCCAAGTCTGGAGGGTCACTATTGTTCGCCTGGCTGTCGCGGTGGTTTTCTGATGCGAGTCAAAGAAGGCACTATGATCGGCCACATAGTAGAACACGTAGCCTTAGAACTCCAAGAATTAGCTGGGATGCATGTCGGCTTTGGTCGCACCCGCGAAACTGCCACGCCCGGAATTTACCAAGTAGTAATCGAGTACCTGAATGAGGAAGCGGGACGCTACGCTGGACGAGCCGCAGTACGGCTGTGCCAGAGTATCGTTGATCGAGGCCGTTATCCCAAGGCAGAACTAGAGCAAGATATCCAAGACCTAAAAGACTTTTCCCGTGATGCTTCCTTGGGTCCTTCTACGGAAGCGATCGTTAAAGAAGCAGAAAAAAGAGGTATTCCCTGGATGGCACTGGAAGCCCGCTTTTTGATTCAGCTAGGCTACGGCGTGAACCAGAAGCGAATGCAGGCGACAATGACGCACAACACCAGCATTCTGGGCGTAGAACTAGCTTGCGATAAAGAAGCCACTAAACGTATCCTTGCTGCTGCTGGTGCGCCAGTACCCAGAGGTACAGTAATCAACTTTTTAGACGACTTGGAACAAGCCATTGAATTTGTTGGCGGCTATCCCATCGTCATCAAGCCCCTAGATGGCAATCATGGACGTGGGATCACCATTGATATCAGAACTTGGGAAGAAGCTGAAGCCGGATATGAAGCTGCCAGACAAGTTTCTCGGTCAATTATTGTCGAAAGATATTATGTTGGACGCGACCACAGGATACTAGTAGTAAATGGGAAAGTAGTAGCAGTAGCCGAGCGCGTCCCGGCTCATGTCATTGGCAACGGCAGATCCACCATTGCCGAACTGATTGAGGAAACAAACCTTGACCCAAATCGCGGTGAAGGACATGATAACGTTCTAACCAAGATTGAACTAGACCGCACCAGCTACCAGTTGCTAGAAAGGCAAGGTTACACCCTAAATAGCGTGCCACCCAAAGGTACTATTTGTTATCTCAGAGCAACAGCCAACTTGAGTACAGGTGGTAGTGCCGTTGACCGTACCGATGAAATTCACCCAGAAAATCTTTGGTTGGCACAACGAGTAGTCAAGATTATCGGTTTGGATATCGCCGGACTCGATATCGTCACCACAGATATTAGCCGTCCTCTGCGGGAAGTGGATGGCGTGATTGTCGAAGTTAACGCCGCTCCCGGTTTTCGGATGCACGTTGCCCCAAGTGTAGGTATTCCCCGCAACGTTGCTGGCGCAGTGATGGATATGCTGTTTACTAACGAGCAATCTAGTCAAATTCCCATCCTCAGCATCACGGGTACTAATGGCAAAACCACCACGACTCGACTACTAGCACATATTTATAAACAGACTGGTAAAGTAGTAGGTTATACTACTACTGACGGAACATATATCGGTGATTACTTAGTAGAATCTGGCGATAATACAGGCCCCCAAAGTGCCCACCTCATCCTCCAAGATCCCACAGTAGAAGTAGCAGTACTGGAAACGGCTCGTGGTGGTATTCTCCGCTCTGGATTGGGCTTTGAAGCTGCAAATGTGGGAGTGGTTTTGAATGTAGCCGCCGACCACTTAGGAATAGGCGATATAGATACCATTGAGCAGTTAGCTAACCTCAAGAGTGTAGTAGCGGAAGCCGTATTCCCGGATGGCTATGCGGTACTTAACGCCGACGATCGCCGCGTCGCCGCCATGTCAGAAAAAACTAAGGCTAATATTGCTTACTTCACAATGAACCCCAATTCGGAATTAGTGCGGAAGCACATCCTAAAGGGTGGAGTCGCAGCAGTATATGAAAATGGCTATTTGTCAATTGTTAAAGGTGATTGGACACACCGCATAGAAAGAGCCGAAAATATACCTTTAACAATGGGCGGACGTGCGCCGTTTATGATTGCCAACGCTTTAGCAGCCAGTTTGGCAGCGTTTGTGCAAAACGTCACAATTGAGCAGATTCGTGCTGGTTTGAAGACCTTCCGGGCTTCAGTTAGCCAAACACCGGGACGAATGAATCTATTTAATTTAGGCAACTACCACGCATTGGTGGACTATGCCCACAACGCAGCCAGTTACGAAGCTGTAGGTTCCTTTGTGCAAAACTGGAATACGGGACAACGAATTGGCGTAATTGGTGGCCCAGGCGATCGCCGCGACGAAGATTTTGTTACTTTGGGTAAATTAGCAGCACAAATTTTTGATTACATCATCATCAAAGAAGACGATGATACACGGGGACGCTTACGTGGTTCAGCTGCCCAGTTGATTATTCAAGGGATCACGGAAGTTAAGCCTGATAGCCGCTATGAATCGATTCTGGATGAAACCCAAGCGATAAATAAAGGCTTAGACATGGCTCCTGATAACAGTCTGGTGGTAATTTTGCCAGAAAGTGTTAGTAGGGCTATTAAGTTAATTAAGCTGCGTGGTTTAGCAAAGGAAGAAACACACCAACAAAATCCCGGCACAACTGTTATCGATTCCCAAAATGGAATCGCGCCTTCTTCTGTTGTTAATACCTTGCTGTAGCCAGGAATCAGGAGAAAGCAGGGCGCTGGCTACTCCTGACTCCTTTAATTACTGTTTTTCTTCTTCCTGATTGGTTTCCTCGCTGGGAGTTTTCATCTCCTCCTTAAAACCTCGTAGGGTTTTGCCCAGTGCAGTCCCCAGTTCGGGAATTTTTTTTGGGCCGAAAATTAGAATAGCGACTATGGTAATTACAGCTATTTCTGGCCATCCCAGTCCAAACATATAAATTTCCTCTAAGGCTCTTGTAATTAAATATAGACATTGATGGCTCAAATCTGATGAGTTCGCCACTGATCAGCGCTCGACCATCTTGCAGAAACACGGTATAAATAAAATCAATAAAACAATACCTTCGCCATATTAGTTATGTGGGAGTGCGATCGCAGAAGTTGCGATCCACTAGTCTAGTAAATATTGCTACAGAGTTAGTGAGGTTTGCAGGTGAAAAACGAAGAACTGTTGCAAATTATTGAGCAAGCTGCTAGGGAAAAGGCAACGGTGCTACACCTCTTTAGCAATCAACTGAGCAGCCTGCCGCCAGAAATTTGCCAACTCTCCAACTTGACTGAGCTAGACCTCCATAACAATCAACTAAGCAGCCTACCGCCAGAAATTTGCCAACTCTCCAACTTGAATGAGTTAGACCTCTCTAATAATCAACTAAACAGCCTGCCGCTAGAAATTTGCCAACTCTCCAATCTGACAACGCTATACCTCTATTACAATCAACTGAGCAGTCTATCGCCAGAAATTGGACAACTCTCTAATCTGACTGAGCTATATCTTAGTGACAATCAATTGAGTAGTCTACCTCCAGAAATCGGACAACTCTCCAACTTGACTGAGCTATCTCTTGGTGGCAATCCAGAATTAGCCTTGCCGCCACCTGAGATTGTCGAGCAAGGAATTCAGGCGATTTACACCTATCTTCGAGAAAGCTCAGAGGAGCCAGAAATTCAGGCAATTTTTACCTATTCTCCAGAAAATTTAGAAAGTAAATCGTGCAACTTAAGAATTTATAAAATTGCCTTTGAAGCGGCAATGAAAATTTTTGAACTATCAAAGAATTTTCCTGTAGAGGAACAATATTCTTTAACTGACCAAATTCGTCGTGCTTCACGTTCTGTATGTGCGAACATAGCAAAAGCTTGGCAGAAACGTCGTTATGAGGCAGCATTTGTCGCTAAATTGAACGATTGCGAAGCTGAAGTATCTGCAACTCAGACTTGGATTGAATTTGCGGTCAAATGCAACTATATGGATGTGCAAAGAGGACGAGAACTTCACGGAAGTTATAACAAAATTTTATCTGGTCTGTTGAGTATGATGAATCATCCATCACGTTGGTTAATCAAACATTAATTTTACCTTGAATGCCCAGACATCCCATCGGGAGGATCTCAGTGAAAGCAAATATACCAAATGAGAAACAAGATTCTTGCTCCCTCTCCTTACCAAGGAGAGGGTTGGGGTGAGGTTTTACAAGGGTTTTTACAAAAGTCAGATGTTCCCCATCCCATCTGTTTATAATTACGAATTACAAATTAAAAATTACGAATTATTTTAAAATAGTCCTAACTGTACTGACTGGTTATTACCAGCATTTTCTGTTGCTATTGGTGGTAAATCTGCTGGAGGTTCAACAACCAAAGGAGCATTTTCTTCAAATCTCAGTTTTGAGCTTTTGATGTAATCTTCATCAATCTCAAAAGCCAACCAGCGTCTTTGTAAAGTTTCTGCAACTCGACCTGTCATATTAGAACCAGCAAAAGGTTCTAAAACAATATCACCTGGTTCTGTACAAAGGTTAATGATAAACTCTGGTAAAGCTTGAGGGAATCTTGCTGGATGTGGCTTAAAACCTTCTTGTTTGCAACGCCTTTGGTAATAATCGTTGGAAGCAGTATTCGAGGCAGAAATTACATTTACGGGCTGGACTAAATCTTCAAATAAAGTTTTTTGTATAAAAGTCTGTTGCCCTATTTCTTCTTTGTCTGTACTACAACGTCCATCAATAATATTCGGGGGAATAGCTCCTCCCCTATCCTTCCCAAATTTATCGGAGATATCATGGCCTGATGGTCTAATTTTAGGTTTATACCCATTATTTAGAAGGTTTTTCATCGCATCACTATAAGGCTTTAAAACCCTTCTGTTATTAGCTTTAGGATGCGGTTCTTTTGACAGCCACCAAATTGTATTTACTGAATCTTTAACTCTTTCCCTGCGAACTGTTACCCATTCGGCAGGGGTGGGTAGTTTTGCTGGGTTATACCAATACAATTCTTGTGCCAGATAAAATCCAAGTCCGCCTTTTTCTTTTGCTTTGCACAAAGCAACAACTAGTTCAAAATGATATAGAGAACGAACTGGCATTCCTTTAATCCAACTGCCACCTATATCAATAACTAGTGAGCCTGTTGGTTTAAGAATACGGTAAAACTGGACTGCATAATCTTTAAACCATTCAACATATTCCTCTGCATCAACGTTTCCGTATTCTTTTTTACGAACCAATGCAAATGGTGGAGAAGTGCAAATTAGGTCGATACTTTCGTCGAGAATACCTGCCATTAATTCTAGGCTGTTTCCTAAATAAGCAGCACCAAATTTTGTTTCGTAGTAAGGATTACAATTAAGTTTCATCTAAACTTTTTTAGTACATTTGTACGTCTATGAAGACAGTATCATTCATAAAAGCATAAGTTTTCCAACTGTTAGCTAGTTTTTTTGATCAATTTGCTGGATGAATAGGGCAATGTGCCAAGTATCTGCACCAATATTCAGTACATAAGTTCTGTGTTAAGTATGGTCAAAGCCAAATTGGACACATTGAATAAAGCGATCGCTAGCTCAACTCACTTCCCATTGGATTGGTAATTGGCAAACCTAACCACTCACTTAATTCATGAGCTAACCATTCAAGTTCTACTTCGGATTTAATACCGCCATCGTTTCCACCAATCTGATATTTTTGTAATCCTGAGCAAATATATAATTGTGCTGGAACGGCAACTCTAGTGTCTTTAGAGCCTTTAGTAAAGTGTTTTGGAATGTAAACCAACTTATTAACACTTTGCCTTGGGGATGGACGGGGACGCTCAAACTTCCAACGAAACAACTTCCAGGTTAGGGAAATTTGTTCGGGATTCAGGCGTAAGTAGATGCTTCCAAACAAATTAAAGATAAATTTATACACCATCATAAAGCCAGCACCCCAAAATGGAAGTGAAAATAAGGCAAAGGGGATGTTGACAGGAAAAGGTGCTGAGAGTGCGCCAATTGTCCAAAATAAGATAAATGAATTCCAGACGATCGCAAATAAACCTGTAAATATTATTGATGGATCAAAACCAGATGGGGGAACGATAATTTCTAGAGAATCCCCATTTTTGGTTAGTTGAATCTTACTCCCATCTGGTTTGCCAACAACTAAAGTAGGCAAGTTTGTCGGTTGTGGTTTCTCTAAAGCTGCGTAGGCAAAGCCCGTCGTAGACATCGCACCAGCAGCAGAACTCAAACGCCGTTCTAAACTAGGTTCAATCATCCACTTTAACCAATTGCTAAAGCTGGGACTGAGATTAGCCAATTGTTCAAACTGAATGCGAAAATCCTTTTGGGGTAAATCGGCTGGGTGAGTCCCCGTCACTAAATAAATTAAGGTTGCGCCTAAACTATAAAGGTCAGATGCTGCAACAGTGCGTCCGCCAAATTGCTCTGGTGGCATATAGCCATAGGTTCCTACCACAGTCCTTGTCCCGGTTTCGCTAGCTAGGACTGTCTGTACTGAACCAAAATCTACCAAATAAACTTGACCGACACTATTACCAGAACGCTCCCCCAATAAAATATTGCTAGGCTTAATATCACGGTGAATTATAGGCGGATACAGCCCATGTAGGTAAACGAGAATCTCTAAAACTGCTTTGGCTATCTGTTTGACTTCAGGTTCAGTAAAACTTCGCCCGGTCTGTAAGCATTGCTCTAAAGTTTGTGCAGGAATATAAGTTTGTACTAGAGCAAATCCTTTGATGGTTGGTAAATTTACCTCAAAATAGTTTAAATAGCCAGGAATTGAGGGATGTGCTAGGTTTTTTAGAGTTTCGGCTTCTCGCTCAAACAACTTGAGTGAATCCCACTCAAAATCACTACTAAAAGCGAGTAATTTGATAACAACTAATTCCTGAGTTTGCAAATCACGAGCTAATAGCGTCCGCCGCCCTGCTTTTTTTCCTAATAGCTGCTGAACTTCGTAGCGTTCGCCTAAAATTTCGCCAATCATTATGGTTTCTTGTAATGCTACGGTTGAAAAGTTTTATAGCTTATAGCTTTTCAATTTGGCAAATCGATATCTTTAGTATAATTGCGTAGTTCTATGCCCTCCCAACTTTGGCCTTATATTACCCCTGGTATTCCCGATGAATTATTCGAGCATTTGCCAGGAATTCCCCTGAGCCAGCGAGAAGTCCGACTACTATTGATTGCCCAACTGCGGCTAAAATCAGATTCCGTGTTGTGGGATATTGGCGCAGGGACAGGTACAATTCCGGTAGAGGTAGGGCTATTGTGTCCAAGCGGACAGATTATCGCTATCGAAAGGGATGAAGAAGTAGCTAATCTGATTAAGCGTAACTGCGATCGCTTTGATGTGAAAAATGTCGAAGTTGTTGAAGGCAGCGCCCCAGAGTGTTTGCATGACCTCAAAATTACCCCTCACCGCGTTTGTATCGAGGGAGGTCGCCCCATTCAGGAAATACTAGAAGCAGCTTGGCATTATTTGCCGCCATCCGGTCGAGTTGTAGCTACAGCTGCTAATCTAGAAAGTCTGTATGCTATTTCCCAGAGTTTTTCCCTATTAAGGGCTAGAAATATCGAAGTTGTCCAATCTGCGGTTAACCGCTTAGAGACACGCGGCTTTTCTCAAACCTTTACCGCCGTCGATCCCATTTTTATCCTCAGTGGTGAGAAACTGGACTAAATCAAAAAGATTTTAGATTTTAGACTTCGGCAACGCTCAGTCTGAACGATTTTAGATTTTAGATTGGGGATTTAGGTGATATGTCATAAGAAACCAAGCCACAATTACCAATCCCTAATCTCGAATACCTAATCTCTAATCCAAAATCCAAAATCCAAAATCCAAAATACTTCTATGCCTTGGTCTCGGATTATTAGTGGAATTGTTGCGATCGCTCTTGCTCTTTGGGCAACCCTTTTAGGGGGTTGGTACTTTACCATCATCTTTGCGGTTATCATCTTTTTGGGTCAACAGGAATATTTTAATTTGGTGCGAGCCAGAGGCATCGCTCCCGCCGCTAAAACTACTATGGCTGTCAGCCAAGTCTTGCTGGTAATTTGTACCCTTGATGGCAGTTTAGCTGACGCTGTGATGCCAATAGCTGGCACACTTATTTGTTTTTACCTGCTGTTTCAACCCAAATTTGCCACGATCGCTGATGTTTCCGCTTCTATTATGGGGCTATTTTACGTCGGTTATTTACCAAGTTATTGGGTGCGGTTACGAGCAATTGATAGCCCTGCTTTTAGCAATCTCCCTTTCGGAGGTTACTGGCCGACAACCTGGACAGATTTCTGGGAAAAGGCAAATTCCGCTTCTTTAGCACAAGGTTTTACAGCCACACTACTGACTTTTTTGTGTATTTGGGCAGCTGATATCGGTGCTTACACCATTGGCAAATTCTTTGGGAAAACCCGTTTATCTGACATTAGCCCGAAAAAAACTGTTGAAGGCGCTGTCTTTGGTATTACTTCAAGTGTTGCTGTAGCCATAGCAGGAGCCTATTATCTTCACTTACCCAAATCCCTCTTCACAGGTTTCGCATTGGGTTTGCTGATTGGCATTGCTAGTCTTTTAGGGGATCTCACAGAATCTATGCTCAAGCGGGATGCTGGAGTTAAAGATTCGGGGCAGTTAATCCCCGGTCATGGTGGTATTTTAGACCGTACTGATAGTTATATTTTCACAGCTCCTTTGGTTTACTATTTTGTGACATTACTTTTGCCACTACTTAGTAAATAGGTGAGTTGGGTATTGG
>CAXUOL010000152.1:0-11357 GCA_964252435.1 uncultured Nostoc sp. | reverse complement strand
CCAGGGAGGTTGAGCAACTTACACTGTCTATTTTTAGTAAAAACGCGGTGCAAGTGGGAGCAAAAACATGGCAAGAAAAAAATCTAGATTACGGAAAATCAAACGCTTTTTAAGTGTACTGCTGCTTTTGTCTATCTTTTTAGGCGCTCTTTTATTGCCCCCCACTTTCGCATATATAACTGCGGAAAACTCTAGTGTTCAAAGCTTGCCCAATGCCAAAAACTTGCTGGAACAGGGCAGTAAATTTTATCAAGCTGAACGGTTTGCTGAAGCTGCTACTTCTTGGCAACAGGCTATCTCTGCATTACAAGGCAATGGGGATGAACAAAGGCTTGCGATCGCACTAGCTAATCTCTCATTAGCTTATCAGCAATTGGGACAGTGGTCAGAGGCAGAAGGTGCGATCGCTCAAAGTCTCAACTTATTACAAACTGCTAAAGACACCAAAGACTCCTCGCAAATTCTAGCCCAAGTTCTAGATATTAAAGGTCGCCTGCAATTGGCTCAAAGCAAAGCTGAAGATGCCTTGGATACTTGGCGAGTATCACTTGACATTTATACCAAAATCGGCAATCAAAGGGCAGTTTTTCAAAATCGGATTAACCAAGCGCAAGCTTTGCAAGCTTTAGGATTTTATCGGCAAGCTGAGAAGACCTTAAGAGAAAGTACCCAGATTCTCCAAAGTCAACCCAACTCAGCTGTTAAAGTTGCAGCCCTGCATAGTCTCGGCAATGTCGTGCAAGTTACAGGTGATTTAGAAACATCTCGGCAGATATTGCAGCAAAGTTTAGAAGTAGCTTCATCGTTGCCAGATCAAGCAGCGATCGCTGATATTTTCCTCAGCCTGGGTAATACAGCCCGTGTTCAGCAAGACACGCAAACAGCTATAAAATATTATCAACAAACTATCAAAACTGCAACCTCACCTACTACACGCATCCAAGCTCAAGCCAATCAACTAAGACTACTGCTGAAAACTGAGCAATTGGCAGCTTTCCAAACATTGTCCTCTCAAATTAAAACTCAGCTTCACGACTTACCCATTAGTCGGACAGCAATTTCTGCCCGCATTAACTTTGCCCAAAGTCTAATGCAATTCCGCAAAAAAACCGCCGCAGATACGGACTCATGGTTGGACATTGCCCAATTACTGGCAACGGCTATTGAGCAAGCAAAAAGTTTGCAAGATAGACGCACAGAATCTTATGCTATTGGTGTTTTAGGGCAAGTGTACGAACAAACTCAACAGTGGTCTGATGCCCAAAACCTCACCCAACAAGCCTTGCTCATCGCTCAAGCTATTGATGCTAAGGACATTGGCTATCAATGGCAATGGCAACTAGGACGTTTGCTTAAAACTAAGGGAGATATCAAACGAGCAGTAGCAGCTTACACAGAAGCAGTTAATAACCTCCAAGCCCTCCGCAGTGATTTAGTTGCTGTCAATTCTGCGGTGAAATTTTCCTTTCGAGAGGAAGTTGAACCAGTTTATCGGCAGTTAGTTGATTTACTTTTGCTATCTCAGGGTAACTCCCAAATTAGCTCAGAAAATCTCGCAAAAGCCAGCAATACAATCGAATCACTCCAAATAGCAGAACTAGAAAACTTCTTTCGCAACAACTGTTTGAATGCTCAAATCCGTAATCCAAAAAAAGATCCAACGGCAGCAATTATTTATCCATTTATTTTGCCAGACCGACTAGAGGTCATCATCAAGTTGCCTCAACAGCGTTGGCTGCACTACACTACCCCTGTAGTTGAAAAAGAATTGGAAACTACTTTAGCGCAACTACAGGAAAATCTACCCAAACCACACACGCTGCGACAAGTTCAATCTTTATCCCAGAAGGTTTACAAATGGCTGATTCAACCTGCGGAAGCTGCCTTGGCTGAAAGCAAGATTCCTACTTTGGTGTTTGTGCTGGATGGTTGGTTGCGAAATATTCCGATGGCAGCTCTTTACGATGGCAAACAGTATCTAGTTGAGAAGTATAACATTGCACTCACCCCCAGTTTGCAACTGATTGAACCCAAACCATTGGAGAAGGAATTAAAGGCAATAGTCGCAGGATTGAGTGAAGCAAGTTCAGGATTTTCTGCACTACCCAATGTCAAACTCGAATTAGAACAAATCCGTTCTCAAGTCCCTAGCAGCATCCTTTTGAATCAAGAATTTACCAGCAAAACTTTGCAAAACCGGATTAATTCTCTATCTTTCCCGATCGTTCATCTTGCAACTCATGGTCAGTTTAGCTCCAAGGCTGAGGAGACATTTATTGTCGCTTGGAATGAGCGTATTTATGTCAAAAAGTTAAATAAGTTAGTACGAACGCTAGAACAAAATAGACCCGAAGCGATTGAATTGCTCATTCTTAGTGCCTGTCAAACAGCTGCCGGGGACGAACAAGCTGCACTGGGAATTGCTGGTGTCGCTTTTCAGGCAGGAGCACGGAGTACCATCGCTTCTTTGTGGAACTTAGATGATGAGTCTACTGCTGTGTTGATGAGTAAATTTTACCAAGAGTTAGCCAACAAAAACCTGACTAAAGCTGAAGTACTCCGTCGCGCCCAGCTCGCTCTTTTGCAAAATCCCAAATACAAACGTCCCAGGTTTTGGGCCCCCTATGTTCTGCTAGGCAACTGGCTTTGAACCACTCTCACCACTTGAAGTGGTAGGATTCAAGCTAGGAGTTGGAGTTAACTTTTTGTTTATTTAGTTATGCAGATGCGATTGTTTCGCCTGACAATGCGATCGCATCGACTGATGAATTATATTGTATAAATTTATGTAAAGAAATTAGCAAGTTTTGCGTAAAATTAACGCGATCGCAACTGAGAATTATCTAGGGGTGACTGCAACCACTGTAAACCCACATTAGTAGTGTGACATATAAAAGTTTAGCGATCGCTGTTTCCTTAGAGAGGTGTAATGTCGGAGAAAGTGTTAAGTTTCCTTGCAAGTAAGGCGTTTTCATCTCTCGCAGCTGCTTAATATACTGTGCCTTCCGTTCCTCCGTCATGCCTGCCGTTTGCGCTTCAAAGATAGCGTCAGATGCCTCCAATTGGGTAACTTCAATCTCAGTGTGAGCGTAAATCTCGGCTTTGGTAATATCAACAGTGCGCGAGGTGGCGATTAGATCCAAATCGGCTTGCAAAAGAACGTCATGGTAAGCTGCCAATGAAACGACTATATGGCAATACTCAAAGAAATATATTTCCCATAGCAGATATAGATATTTTGGATTCAACAATTAAGGGTATAGCTCAATACAGTTCAGTTAAGCATTTCTTTCTTCTCTTTGCGTCCTTCGCGTCCTTAGCGGTTCGTTAAAAAAATTGACTTTAGCAAAGAATTTTAGCCTTAACTGAACCGTATTGATATATAGAGGAGAATTTTTTCCGTCCAATTATCCTGCTAACGAATCTGGGACAACCTACATAGATTTTTTTCAATTTGACACAAGAACCGACACACGTAAAGGAATTATCGCTATAGACCTAGTAAGGTGGGAACCATGATGATCAAAAATGAGCAGCAGTATCGTCAAACTCAATATTGGTTGCAAAGATTTGAGCAGTCGTTAGCAGAATTGGATAGTAATGAAAGTTTGAAAGCTGAACAATTGCGTTGGCAATTACATAGGGATTCATACCAGAGTCAAGTTGATGAGCTAAAAAAACAAATCAGCGAATATGAAACCCTCACTAACCACGATTGTCAAACACCTTTAGTGCTGAAACTCGATTCAATCAACTATCTACCACAACTTTTAATTAAAGCTCGCCTAGCTGCTAAACTTAGTCAAAAAGAACTGGCAGAACTGGCTGGACTGACGGAAGAAAAAATTCAGCATTATGAAAATAAAGATTATGAAAATGCCAGCTTGATTGATGTCATGGCAGTATTTGATGCACTGGATATCAAAATCCAACAAGGTGAGTTTTTAGTTGCCTTAGATACCTTAAGAAGAACGCCAATTACAAAAGAGGAATTACTGTCCAAAAAGGCGAAACATAGCGACCAAATTCAACAACCCATTCAAGAACTTCAAGCTTAACCTGCTCTAAATTTCAACTAAGTACAGCCCATCATAAAAAGGGTACGGAAATCTTAACTGTAGGTTGGGTTTCGTTCCTCAACCCAACATTCCTGTCTCTGTTGGGTAACACTAAAGTTCAACCCAACCTACAAAAAATAAAATTCCGACTGACAATGCGATTGTTTCGACTGACAATGCGATCGCATCACCTTACAATCCCATTGCATCGACCTGCATAAATAGAGCTTACCTCATCTCTCCCCCTGCTCCCTGCCCCCTGCCCCCTGCTTTCCTACATATCCCTTCTTCACTACTCACTCTCTAAATTGCAGCACTCCACCCTTGGTTCAGTTGCAAAATCATTCAAACCAACAGCTTGCAACAGCGCCGTCCAAGAAGGATCTTGCAAATTGGGGCGACGCAATTCACTAGCAGCACTCAGCGCTTCATACCAAATACCATTAGCTGCATAAAGGGTTATGCGCTGGCGTGGTGTTGCTTTTTCCAATTGAGTTTTGAAAGCAGGCTTTAGTTGCTCTCGTTTTACATAGCCTTCAACATTAGCAATAATTTGGTTATCCTGCTGACAGTAGATGTTAAGATACCAACGATACCGCTTACCTATCTCCAGAGGTCTTGTTTTTGATGGCAAGCGAAGGTTTACTACTCCTGGTGTCCCCGTTAAAGAAGTTTTATAAATAGTCTGATTTTGTGCTTCATCTTCTAGCACAAACTCTCCAGATGCAAAGTCCGATGGATAAGGAACATAAAATAAGAAACTAGGATGCTCTGTGATCGTTGTTCCAAACACCAATTCTGAGTTTGAATAAATAGGTACTAAAGCTGTGAGCCGCTTTGGAGAAGAACTTAGAGGCTTGTTCGCATTTTGACTACAGCCACGGCTACCTGCTTCCCCTCGCTTACCTGGTTCCCCGATGTCTGGTGGTGGGGGCGGCGCAGCGAAAATCAGTGATTGATTTAATTGTCCCTTGGGGTTTTCAGGCTGTGCCTGCACTTGGATACAGCTAAGGAGTGTTAAACTAATGGCGAGGAAAAGTTGAATCTTTTGCACAGACAATTTCATTTGTTTTATACCTCAAGTTGTAGAAATTAGTTGTCGCTGACCTTGTTGTGTAGATAGGTAAATCGCTACTGTGCCACCAGTAAGCACTAAAACTAAGGTTGACGGAACCAGGGGAACCCAAATGCCGTGGTAAAAGAGAATTAAGCAAAGAATGTATAAGCCCCCAAGTACGCCTCCTCCTATTAGTAATAGATATAGTCTCGAACGATAGCGCCAAGTAACTGTCTGCGACACAGCTACGCCGAACGCACCTCCAACCACAGACCAACTCCAAATCCAGAACACTTCAACCCAAACAGGCAAAACTGATATCAAAGGTCGGCCATCAAGTACAGCACTCACCAGCTGACTCACCATTTGCGCTTGCAGAATCACTCCTGGTACTTCCTGAGAAAAACCCTGTTCAGTCATGTAGGGGGTAGGACTATAATCACGGAAGCTTTGGGCAGTAGTACCAATGAGGACAATTCGGTCTTTGACTTGTTCGGGGTTGACCTTTCCTCTAAGAACATCTGTGAGTGTGACTTTCGGGGCAATTTCTAAAGGTGAACCTTGGTAAGAGCGGTAATTAAGCAATATTTGATAGCCCCCGATATCCACTTTTTGATAGCCGCCCATCTGCGCTTCTGTTTTGGAGCCATTTCGCGATCGCAACCGTTTGAAAACGATGTTACCTAGCTGTAAATCTCCTTGGGGGGTGTATTTCGCAAAAATCCCTTTTTTCTCCAAATAGTGGAATGCCAGTTGAGCATTAAGCGCGTAGCGTGCAGTACAAGGAGATGTAGGGTTAGCTGGCTGCATTGCTAATAAATGACGACGCAAAACATTGTCTGAGTCGGGAACAATATCACTAAATCCTTGGCGTTCTGGTGGAACTCCTTTGGGAGGTGAAACTCCGGGATAGTTTTGGGTGTGATCGCTAATTTTGCAAATTGCAAAGAAATTGTCATCAGTTTTCCAACGAGTGGTTAAAGAAGCTTGGTTAGGTTGTACTGGTTCAGCACGATAAATATCCAAGCCAATGGTTCGCGCTTGGAACTGTGCAAGTTTATCTAACAGTCGCGCCAGTGCAAGATTTGACAATGAGCCATTTCTTTGCTTCTGCTCTGGGAGGTAAAGATCATCTTCAGTTACAGTGACGATTAATAGGCGCGAATCTTGCTTTTCCTGTGGACGCGATCGCATAAATTTGTCATATAAGAGTAACTCCCATGTTTGCAATCCTCCTTGATGTCTTACCCCCAGTACGCCAACAGTTATCAGCAAGCTCAACAGTAGCAAGGTTCCAAGGCGGCGAATGTTGAGAATTCGCGGCTTTGCCCAAGTCATTGAAACTACGGCAGGATGTTCGCTAATTACTGGCAACCAACTTGCACCTGGATATTCCTTTTCTATTCCTTTGAGCCTTTGTCTGGCAGTGCGAACCGCAGCATATATAGATTGTCCTGATGAAAAAACCTCTAGAAAATGCTTTAAAAATTTTTGAGCTACCTTATCTGGCACTGGTTCCCGCATGACAATAATTTGCGGAATCTGTAAATCTTGTAGTTCTCGCGCTAATCCTAATCCATCGCAAGAGTTGAAAATCGCCAATTGTAACCCGTTGGCAACAGCATTTCTCAAGGCATATCTAAGTTCATCAATTGTTAATTTATCTGTTTTATTAATATAGATGCAACTAGCTTCACCCTCACTCTGGCTATGACCTGCGAAAAATAAGATATTCCAAGGTTGTTTCCACAAATTGTCGTCGATGTCTGAATATTCAGGTTCTACTAAAAAAGTTGTAGTGGCATCAGGTAATTTCTCTAATAACTGGCGGTCTTGCTCCACATCAATACCGTCACTATTGCCTAAAATTGCCAAAATTCTAATTTTATTTCTGCTTATGGATGTCTGCAATGCGGCTGTTACTGGTTCTGATTCTGGAACACTGAGAACAACTTCAGCTTTCAGGTAATCTCGATCGATCAAATCCCACAAATGCCAGGGAAGTTTTTTGAGTTGCAAACAATGAGTGCGAATCAACACCCGCACTTCTTCATCTGGCATCAAGTGTTTGAGCCATTTTTCCCGCACAGGACGAAAAGACTCTGATAGCAACCAGTTATTCAGATGCTCCCGCACCTCACTCGCTTTTGTATTGCACTCCTGACGTCGCTGAGAAATAGAACCATCATAAATAATTTTTTTGGCTTTGATCCGGGTAGATTTCCACAAGCTGCGATATGTGGACTGCCATTGGTCAATTGCTGTTGCCATATCTGGATTGGAGGGTAGCTTGCCAGTAATTTCTGTAGTCGGGCGTTTGCCCTCTTCTCCAATCTCCAGCGTTACCTGCACGCCTAAATGCAAATCACCATCTAGCTTCAGCACAACTAACTTTCTCATTGGCAGTATCCCTGCTGTTGTTTTTAACAAATGACAAAATTTTCTGTGATGCTGATATCTCCCAGAACAAGTTTAACGCTGAAACGTTCTCCCACTTCACAACTAAATTCCAATTGAATATTCTTATTGCTGCTTCTGGTTTGAGCTTCCATCACAGATGCTCCTTCAAAATCCAGCACCATTAGATGGAGATTTGGTGGCAGATACTCTTGTCCATTTGTCGGATGTAATTCTACGATAATGTCCATTTCTTGCTCGTTATCTGGAGGTAAGGTAACGACTAAAACCACTGCGCGTTGGCGTAGCCCGCCGTAGGCATCGCTCAAAATTTTTCCTAAATCAATCAACTTACCCCTACTAAGAAAAGCACCATTGCCACTTCTTAGACTCCAAGCAGGATTGACACCTTGAGTGCCTAAAAGAGTCTCAATCTCTTGCCACCCAGCTTCAAAAATATTCTCCAACCATTGCTTCAAATTAACTAAATTCTGATTACCCTCCAGCGAATTATCAGCTATTTCAGCAACCTGGAATTGAGAAAGTTCTTCTAAATACTCCAAGAGATTTTCTAAAGGTTGCAATTGGTTAATGGGTAATAAATCAGTTTGTACTTGCTTGACAAATCCCAGCAGTGTTGCTTCTCTAAATGATTTGTTGATTTGCACGACTACATAGCCAATTCGATTTGACTGTACTTCTGGCGGCACATAAACAAATTGTGCATCTTCTAATACTGGGCGACATTCTAATAAGCCCAAGTTTTTTAGCGACAAATCAGCAATATCCATAAGTGTCTGTTGGATGACATTCCAACTATCACTTTTATTCAAGTCTGTCTCAAATCCCATGCAACATAGATAATAATTTACGAAAGACACAGACAAAGTATTGAGATAAACTTGTTCGCCTTTTGCTGGCGTGGCTTGTTGTCTGCGTAACTCTTCTGCTCGATGCCTTCCATCCACAGGTATCGGGGCTGAAAATGTTAAAACGTTGATGCTTTTGCTCATATTTTTGCCTAGCTGATTAGATGATATTAAACATATAAATATTCATGAAATTTAGTAGCAAACTTTTTTAAGCAACGTTGGTAAAAACTATGAAGAGATGTGATTCCAATACCCCATTCTGCCGAAATCTCTTTCCAGGAAACGCCGGAACATCTTCTTTTAGCTATAGCTTGAAAATTTGCTTCTGGATGACCTTTGATGTGTTCCTTGTAAAAAATTAATTCTGGGTCAGTTTCTATACATTCTCTTACTTGTTCAAATAAAGACATAGGTTGAGATGAGTGTATATTTTCCAAATGAGAGTTTTCGAGATTTATTTCATTTTCTTTACCGATAATTTTGGGGATAGCCTCTGGAAAAAAACGTTTAGTTAATAGCATATTTATCCAAGTCATCACTTCGCCGCGTTCTGGGTTATACTTATTAATATTGTTATTTTGACAAAGATAGAAAAATAAATTTTGTACTGCTTCATCATAGATATCTTGATAAAGTAGTTGAAATTGACCTTTATAAGGACGAACAAGCTTACCTGATTGCCAAATAGCATTAATCAAACGTGTTAAGGCTATCCGCTTTTCCTTCGTTAGGTGTGTGGATTGTTGGGCTGCGATCGCTAAGTCTTTAAGTTGTCCATCTAGTTGTTTTCTCCAGTCATTACTCATAAAAGACCTCGAATCAGAACGCACCAAGTTGCAAATTCATCTATATCTCATGTATTGATCGCGACTTTTACACAAACCAGCCACAATTGTTACAAAACTTTGTGCTTATGCATTGAACTGAGGACTGAGAAGATTTGGCTAGACGACAGGCGGCGTTATAAATTAATAAGTGTATCTGCAATACCGGACTTGTTCTGGCTTAGTCTCAATAGCAAAGGTTTGGAGATGTTCACTTTATCAGAAACTTCTATCCTGGCGGCAATCCTACTGGTAGCTTTAGGCATTTTGGGCTGGGGCTTTTATCGCGCCAGACCTTTTGGTAAGCTGGGAATTTTAGCCTGGTTACAGTCGGTGGTGTTGATGACTCCCTGGCTCCTGTTTTTTGGATTGTTTGCCGCAGGGATTTACATCAATATAGCGGGTATATTGTTCTTAGTGGTGACATCCGCCGGATTGTACGTCTATTTGGGCAGACAGTTACGCGCAGCTGGGCAAGATACCATCCTCAAGCAACGCGCAACTGAAAGACTCGCTGCTGCTGACTCACTTGAAGCAAATTCCCCACAATTAGCAGTCGCAGAACTGAAAGCGGAGATCCCACCAATACCGGAAGATGACTTGAATGCAATTAAAGGCATTTTTGGTATCGATACATTTTTTGCCACAGAAACCATCGCCTACCAAGATGGAGCCATTTTCAAAGGCAATTTGCGGGGAGAACCAGAAGAGACTCACAACCGTTTAACTGCAAGTTTACAGCAACGCCTTGGCGATCAATATCGGCTATTTTTAGTGGAAAACATAGATGCTAGACCCGTGGTGATTGTCCTACCAAGCCGTAACGATCCCCGGCCAATGTTGTTATCGCAAAAAGCTTTTGCAGGTATTCTGTTGGTAGCGACCATTGCCACAAGTTTAGAAGCTGCGGGATTACTGCTGAATTTTGATTTCTTTGGCAATCCAGGGCGGTTTCAAGAAGCTTTGCCCATAGGCGCTGGGATCTTTTCGATTTTAGTAGCTCACGAAATTGGTCATTGGTTACTTGCCCAGCGTCATCAAATTCGCCTTAGCTGGCCCTTTTTTCTACCCGCAGTGCAAATTGGCTCTTTTGGTGCAATTACCCGCTTTGAGTCTCTGTTACCCAACCGCAAGGTATTATTTGATATCGCCTTAGCCGGGCCAGCCGCAGGTGGTATTGTCTCTTTGTTAATGTTGGTGACGGGCTTGCTGCTTTCCCATCCAGGTAGTTTATTTCAATTGCCCAATCAGTTTTTCCAAGGGTCGATTTTGGTGGGAAGTTTGGCGCGAGTTGTCCTTGGTTCGGCGTTGCAGTCACCCTTGGTAAGCGTTCATCCCCTAGTAGTTATTGGTTGGTTGGGGTTAGTAATTACCGCTTTGAACTTAATGCCCGCAGGACAACTAGATGGTGGGCGGATTGTTCAGGCGATTTATGGACGCAAAATCGCAGGACGAGCAACGATCGCAACTCTAATTTTACTAGCGCTAGTGTCTCTCGGCAATATGATTGCCATGTACTGGGCGATCGTGATTTTATTGTTGCAACGGGATCAAGAACGCCCCAGTTTGAATGAAGTCACTGAACCTGATGATGCTAGAGCCGCTTTGGGGCTTTTGGCTCTATTCTTGATGATTACCACGCTTCTACCCCTAACTCCCGCCTTGGCTGGGCGTTTGGGAATAGGATAGTGCCTATGGAGCCAACACCCGAACAAGCACATAAAGGAGGATATGGAACCAACACCACAGCAGCTTAGAACGGTGTATATAGCCTGCTACTGGCTAACAATAAATGTATTTACCCGTCTATCTTGTAACGCTTGATTCTAGAAACGCGTTTCTGAGTAATCATCGCGGGTGAAGAGTCAGTAATTGTCATTAATAAGCAAGGAGAATTGAGCTATGACCAGCCCGAATTATGAAGCAATGACCACAAAGGAGTTGCGGGCTTATGTTTTAGCACACCGAGATGATCAAAACGCCATCAACGCTCTAGCAAACCGAGTTGAAACAAATGGAGTAAAGTTAGATTCTCCAGAACAACTGCCAGATGTAATACGTAGACATCAAGAACAGCAAGAGTAAAACTCAATTCAAATCTTTGATAAAGTGTTGTGCTGCAAACACAACGCTTTTATTTTGCCCTAAC
>CAXUOL010000151.1:0-11481 GCA_964252435.1 uncultured Nostoc sp. | reverse complement strand
CCGCTAACAGCACTCAGAACTGTTTTGCCCCATGCCCACTCAAAAAACTGATGACTTTGGTCATACATCAGCCTGGAATTACTAGTGACTTTCGTCATACATCGGTTTCAACTTTTCGAGCAATAATTATTATGTATGAATTTATACGATGAGGTAAATATTAAACACCTTTCTTCTAACCTTCAGAACTAATGGGACAGACCACTAGAACTTTAATACAAATAAGGAGTCAATTCGATGTTGAAACCAAACCGTATATCGATTGTATTAACTGCTGCTGCCCTGATTATTGTTCCCACTCTTTTGACTGCCCCTGCAAATGCTCAGACAAAAGTCTATGTTGTTGGCGATCGCGATCGAGATTGGGATCGTGACGGCAGATCCAATTCTAGAGAAGTCAGAAACTCTAGAGACAGGGATAATTGGAACCGCGATCGCAGAACATATCCTGTAGAAGTCAGAAACCCCAGATATCGGAATAATTGGAACCGTGACAACCAATTTAATGGCAGAGTAGTCAGACTTGGTAATGGTGATATCAGATATCCCAATGGGCAAATTATTCCTGCTAGATCCGTAGTCAGACTGCGCGATCAAGGTTACTTCAGACTTCCTAACGGGGATATTCTTCTTCCCAATCAGGAAATTGTTCCTGCTGAGAGATTAGTAAGAGTGCATGATGACTACTTTAGACTTCCGAGTGGATTAGTACTGCAAATCAACCTTTAAAACAAAAATCATTGTCAGTATTAGGCTACCGGGCTATAGTTTTAGCCGTGAATAAATAGCTCGGTAGCCATTCCTTATAGACAAAATGGATATGAAAATTGATACACCAAATACCGTAGATTCATCAGTTTTGGTTCCAGAGGTAAAGAAAAAAAAGGGCAGAGGTAATTGGCTCTCTTGGCTAATAGCTCTTTGCCTTTTGGGTGGAATTGGCTATGCCGTTTATTACCAAGTAACGGTTGCTCCCCGTCAAGAAGCCAGACGTAGAGTGCTGACAAGACCTGTAGAAAGGCAGAGTTTAACAATCACAGTTTCAGCGAACGGAACGGTGAAACCTGAGCGGTCAATCAACCTCAGCCCGAAAAATTCCGGCATCTTGAAAAGCCTGTTGGTGAAGGAAGGAGATATCGTCAAACAAGGACAGATTGTCGCTTACATGGATGATTCTAACCTCCGGGGGCAACTTACCTCCGCTCAAGGACAATTGGCACAAGCCGAGGCGAATTTGCAAAAAGCGATCGCAGGTAATCGTCCTCAAGATATTGCCCAATCACAAGGAGCATTAGACGAAGCCGAAGCGAATCTGCAAAAAGCGATCGCAGGTAATCGCTCTCAAGATATTGCCCAAGCACAGGCACGCTTGCAAAGCGCTCAAGCCGCCCTCCGCCAAGCAGAAGATGATTTTGCTCGCAATCAGCAACTTTACAATGCAGGCGGTATTTCCCTTCAGACTCTCAACCAAAACCGTTCCAATCGTGACAGCGCCCAAGCTAATGTAAATGAAGCACAGCAAGCACTGGCTCTGCAAAAAGCCGGGTCACGTCCAGAAGATGTTGAGCAAGCACGAGCTGTAGTGAAGCAGAGACAGCAAGCTTTGGCACTTTTGAAAGCCGGAACGCGCCAAGAAGATATTAATGCATCCCGCGCCCAGGTAACATCGGCTCGTGGTTCGCTGCAAAACATCCAAGCCGAAATCAATGACACGATCATTCGCGCACCCTTTGATGGTGTGGTGACAAAGAAATATGCCGATCCAGGTGCTTTCGTGACACCCACAACTGCCAGTAGTGAAGTCGCTTCTTCTTCTTCTTCTTCAATCTTGTCTCTAGCTTCCACAAATGAAGTTGTCGCTAATTTAGCGGAAACAAATATTTCCAAAATCAGCCTTGGTCAAAAAGTCTCGATTAAAGCAGATGCCTACCCAGGAAAGACCTTTGAAGGTAAAGTCAGCCAAATTGCTGCCCAAGCAATAGTAGAGCAAAATGTTACCAGTTTTGAAGTGAGAGTATCACTCTCAGACCCTCAAAGACTACTGCGGTCTGGGATGAATGCAGAAGTAGATTTTCAAGTCGGTCAAGTTCAAAATGTTTTAGTAGTGCCAACAACTTCGGTGGTACGCCAAGAAAATGCCACAGGCGTGTTTGTGCAAGGAAAAAATAACAGACCTGTGTTTACTCCTATTGAGACTGGTGTCACTGCGAATAACTTTACCGAAGTTAAGTCTGGATTGACAGGAAACGAAAGGGTATTGCTCAGTTTCCCACCTGGATCGCGTCCGCAATCAACACCAAGAGGAGGAGTTTTCCCTGGTCTAGGTGGTGGTGGAGGCGGAGGAAGAGGAGCCGGTGGCGGCGGAGGTCGTTCAGGCGGTGGTTCTGCTGGTGGTTCCCCTTAAAGTGAGTTTTAAATCAATACGGTTTAGTTAAAAAGAGGCAAGGGAGCAAGGGATGGAACAGAAAGGGGAGCAAAAAGGCTCAACTGTCGAGTAAAAAGGCTCAACTGTCGAGTAAAAAGGCTCAACTTTTTTAACGAACCGCAAAGGACGCATTCGCGCAGCGTCTCGTCAGAGAAGGACGCAAAGGAAGATAAGGAAGAAATGCTTAACTGAATTGTATTGACTTTCAAATAAAACTTTATGTTTAAGATATTTAAGGGCTTTTACAAAACTAAGAATACCCGCACAGTACCATTGCTAGAAATCTTAACAATGGCGGCAGAGACTCTGTGGAGTAACAAATTACGCACAGGTCTAACTATGTTGGGCGTGATTATTGGGATTTCTTCAGTTATTGCCATTACTTCTGTCGGTCAGGGAGTACAAAAGGGAGTTGAGCAACAGATACAAGCATTGGGTACAGATGTGATCCAAATCTTGGCGGGTGCGGCAAGAAGTGGGAATGTCCGTCAAGGAGTAGGTTCTAGCAGTACCTTGACTTGGGAAGATGCGAAAGCGATCGCTACACAAGCGCCATCAGCACAGATGGTTTCTGCTTATCTCCAACGGACTGCTCAAGTTGTCTATGCAGGACAGAACACCTCAACAACCATTTATGGCACTGATTTGAACTACCCAGAAGTCAGAAATACTCACCCCCAACAAGGGAGATATTTTACTCAAGAAGAACTAGATATTGCCGCACAGTTTGCAATTCTTGGTCCTACAGTTCAAAAAACACTCTTTGCACAGGGTATAAATCCAATTGGTGAGAAAATTCGGATTCAGGGAGAGGCTTATGAAGTGATTGGGGTGATGGAACCTAAAGGCGCTCAGGGGCCGATGGATCGAGATGACCAGATTTTTATTCCTCTAACTAGTATGTCGAAGAGACTAGTTGGGAACAATGCCCTGGTAGGCGTTTCTGTAAGTGGAATTTTAGTCAAAGGCGCTAATCAGGAGCAGTTAGAAGCCGCTCAGTTCCAAGTTACCAATCTCTTACGGCAACGTCATAACATTTATCCGCCACAAGCTGATGATTTTCGGCTGACTAATCAAGCTGATATTGTTAGTACCTTTACTAGTATTGTGGGTTTATTTACAGTCATGGTGGTAGCGATCGCTGGAATTTCTCTGGTGGTTGGTGGTATTGGTATTGCTAACATTATGCTAGTTTCTGTAGTCGAGCGGACGCGGGAAATCGGGATTCGCAAAGCCGTAGGAGCAACCAATTCAGCAATACTTAATCAATTTTTAGCGGAAGCGATCGTGATTTCCATTGTTGGCGGATGTATTGGGATGGTCACTGGTATTTTATTAGCCTTTATAGCTGCAAACACTTTCAAATTCCCCTTTGTAATTTCTTTATTGTCGATTATTGCTGGCTTTGGACTTTCATTGAGCGTTGGCTTAGTGGCTGGGGTAATTCCAGCACGGAACGCCGCAAAATTAGATCCAATTACTGCTTTAAGAAGTGACTAAGAGTGCTGAGTGCTGAGTGCTGAGTTCTGAGTGCTGCGTTATTTAGTGTCAATTTTTAAATTTGAGTAGTCAGTATAATGAGTAAAGTTGAGCGTTTTGAAGATTTGATTGCTTGGCAAAAATCAAGAATTCTTACTAAAGATATTTATCAGGTTACTCAGCAGGGTGCATTTGCTAGAGACTTTGGACTATCAGGACAAATACAAAGGGCAGCAGTATCTATCATGTCTAACATTGCTGAGGGTTTTGAAAGAAGTTATTTAGGAGAATTTCATCAGTTTCTTTCCATAGCCAAGTCATCTTGTGCAGAATTGCGTTCTCAACTTTATGTAGCTCTAGATGTTGGCTACCTCGATCAAGTCAAATTCAACCAACTTTTAAATCAAGCAGAAGAAGTAGGCAAAATTATTGGCGGTCTTCGCATCTCAGTTAGTAAACAAAAATATCAAAAAAACTCAGTCACCACCACTAAATGAACTCTCATCACTCACTACTCAGCACTCAGCACTCAGCACTCACTTATGCCAACAATGATTTGGATGGAATCGATTACTAAAACCTATCACTTGGGAGAAGTTAGTGTTCCCATACTCAAGGGAATTGAACTCTCTATTGAGGAAGGAGAATACGTCTCAATTATGGGTGCGTCAGGTTCGGGTAAATCTACGCTGATGAATATTTTGGGATGCCTGGATCGTCCTACAACTGGAGACTATATTTTTGAAGGCAGAAACCTGACGACTTTTGATGATGATGAATTAGCCTATATCCGCAACCAAAGGATAGGTTTTGTGTTCCAACAATTTAACCTATTGGCGAGGGCGACAGCGTTAGAAAATGTGATGTTGCCAATGGTTTACGCTAACTTGCCCAAGCCAAAACGCCGGGAAAGGGCACTAGAAGCCTTAGAAAGGGTAGGCTTAGGAGAACGTATAGCTAACCGTCCTAGTCAACTCTCTGGCGGACAACAACAACGAGTAGCGATCGCTCGTGCTTTGGTCAACCGACCTGCATTAGTTTTGGCAGATGAGCCAACAGGAGCTTTAGATACTGAAACCTCCCATGAGGTGATGAGTTTGCTGACTGAACTTAATGACCAAGGGATCACAATTGTAATTGTCACTCATGAACCAGATATTGCTGCTCAAACCAGAAGGATTATTCGAGTTCAGGATGGTTTGATTGTCGGCTAATTTGTTAAGATTAACCTTTTGAGGAGGAATTTAAGATTTAAATCTCTGTAGGTCAATCAGAATGAAAACTTTTGATTATATCCTCAAAAAACCTAATTAATATATCTAGATTATGAGTTTCAGCTTATTCTTCGTGCATTCTGCCTGGGTTACTGTCGCGTTGGCAATTTTTCTTCCAACTTTAGTAAGTGCAGCAACTCCCCCAAAAGCACAGAATTCTTCAAGTTCTGTACAAGTTCCCGATCGCCTCAACCCCAATCCCAATCCTCTGCAATTTCCGACTAAACCGGAGGAAGTAAAGATTCAGGGAACCGTACCAATCAGTTTGGCACAAGCTTTAGAACTCGCAAAACGCAACAATCGAGACTTACAGGTAGCTATATTACAGCTAGAACGCAGTCGCTCGGCGCTCCGTCAGTCTCAAGCTGCATTATTTCCTACTCTTGGTCTTAATAGTAGTGTGACTAATAGTGGTAATGGTTTTAATAACACTCCATCTCAAGCCAGCACCTCTTTTAATGGTTCAGCACAACTGAATTACGATGTCTATACTTCTGGGAACCGACAAGCGACTATCCGAGCTGCAGAAGAACAGCTACGGGTAGATCAATTAAATGTTGAAAGTCAGTCTTTGACAATTAGCTTGAATGCCACAACTCAATACTACGATTTGCAACAAGCAGATCAACAAGTCAGAATTAATCAGTCTGCTGTGACAAATGCCCAGGCTAGTTTACGGGATACTCAAGCTAGAGAACGGGCTGGAGTGGGTACGCGGTTCGATGTGCTGCAAGCTCAGGTGAATTTAGCAAATGCCCAACAAGAACTGACTAATGCGATCTCACAGCAGCAAATTGCCCGTCGTCGGCTTGCCACGTTGTTAAGTTTATCGCAGTCAGCTGAGATCAGTGCCTCAGATCCCGTACAATTAGCAGGTCTTTGGCCGCAGACGGTAGAACAAAGTATTGTCCAAGCGTTTCAAAATCGTCCAGAGTTGCAACAGTATTTGGGACAACGTAATATTTCCGAGCAACAGCGACGACAGGCACTTTCACAGCTAGGGCCGCAAGTTAGTTTGGTCGGCAACTACAATCTGCTAGATCGGTATAACGATGGTGTTAGCATTACTGATGGCTATTCAGCAGGAATTCAAGGAAATCTAACATTGTTTGATGGGGGAGTAGCAAAAGCGCGTGCAGATCAGTCGAGAGCTGATATTGCGATCGCAGAGAGTCAATTTGCTACCCAACGCGACCAAATTCGCTTTGATGTAGAACAGTATTATGCTCAATTGCAATCCAATTTAAATAATGTGCAGACTTCTAGTGTGGCTTTAAATCAAGCTAGGGAAGCTCTGAATTTAGCAAGATTGAGGTTCCAGGCTGGTGTAGGTACTCAAACAGAAGTGATTTCTGCTGAAAATGACCTGACAAGAGCAGAAGGTAATCGAGTCGCAGCTATTTTGGATTACAATCGCGCTTTAGCTAATTTACAAAGATCGGTAACATCCAGGGCTTCGCGCTAGCGCCATATTGTCTTAGATTCTCAAGGGTTGTTGATTGGTGTTTTAGTAACGCCCAGCGAATGCGTTAGAACGTTTAAGGGCTGTGATTGTGCTGCATGAAGCGGAGTCGTGTAAGGGCTGTGATTGTGCTGCATGAAGCAGATTTTCTTTACGAATCAACTCTTAGCTTATACGATTCCTGTGAGTTTCCTCTTTAGTCTGGGTACTCTGAAGGAAGGATTCGCCAAAATTTCATCTGAGAGTAGGGAATGAAGAGTTGGGGATTTTCTAATTATCGCCCTGCAACTGCAACTACAAATAAAAAGTGTTGATGGGAGTTTGTATTATGTCCCTTGCTAATCATATACCTCACAGTCAGCGGCGATGCCTACGGCGGGCTGCGCCAACGCTCCGCACTATTTTAGTGATTCCATTTGTGCTGCAAATCTTTGCTGCTGTGGGATTAGTCGGTTATCTCTCATTCCGCAACAGTCAGCAGGCGGTGAATCACCTAGCCCATCAGTTGATTCGAGAAGCCAGTTTACGATCGCAACCAAAACTTCATCGGTATGATGGCAGCCGATCTCACACTGTCTCAGATCGGTGACTTCCTTCAAGATTTGCAAGTCAGTCCCTCTGGAAAAATTTTTATTATTGAGCGGGATGGAATGTTAATTGCTCACTCTGTAAAACAGCCAATTCTCAAAGCAACTGGTAAAGAGAAGCAACGCCTTAATATTTTAGAAGATCCCGATCCGCTGATTCAGGCAACTGCCCAACATTTGCAGCGTAAATTTGGCAGCTTTAAGCAAATCAAGAATGCACAAGAACTTGATTTTCAAGTAGGTGGCGATTCTTCTTTGCTTGCACAAAGTGAACGTCAATTTGTACAAGTGACTCCGTGGCGCGATCGATTTGGTCTGGATTGGTTGGTAGTCGTCACGATTCCCGAATCAGACTTTATGAAACAAATCAATGCTAACACCCGTACCACAATTGTACTGAGTTTAGCTGCTTTGTTCATTGCCAGCTGATGAAGAGGGTAAGTTGTTTGAAGCCTTTGCCCAAACCCAAACAGGCAAAAACGCCCAGGAAGGAACAGGGTTAGGATTACCCATCAGCCGCAAATTTGTACAGCTTATGGGTGGCGAGATGAATGTCAGTTCTCAAGTAGGATATGGCACGCTTGTTAAATTCAAGATTCAGGTGACAGCTGTTGAGGCGGCTGATGAAGAAACTCTGCGGTTCAAGCAACAGATTATTGCTTTGGAATCCAATCAACCCCGTTACCGCATCTTGGTTGTGGATGATAAAGATATCAATCGCCAGATTCTAGTGAAGTTGCTCAGTCCCTTGGGCTTTGAAGTCAAGGAAGCCCAAAATGGTCAAGAAGCGATCGATATTTGGCAACAATGGCAACCCCATTTGATTTGGATGGATATGCGAATGCCAGTGCTGAATGGCATTGAAGCCACACAATATATCAAAACCCAAGCCAACAGTAACAGCCCGAAAATTATCGCCTTGACTGCTAGCAGTTTGGAAGAAGAACGCGCCGCAATTTTAGCAGTTGGTTGCGATGACTTTATGCGAAAGCCGTTTCGAGACTACGAAATTTTCGACGCGATGGCAAAACATATTGGTGTGCTATACGTTTATGAGGAAACTCCAAATCAACCACAAGCGCATTTGCCCACGCCTAAATTGCAATCGTCCGATCTGGGTAGCATGTCTAGCGAATGGCTGAGTGAATTTCACTCTGCTGCTACCACCGGACGGGATCAATATCTGATGGAACTGATCCAAAAAATTCCCGACCAAAACTCGGCGACAGTACAAACCCTCAAACATTTGGTCGATAACTTTGAGTTTGACACACTGAGCGAACTTACTAAATTTTAAATTTTGGATAATGGAATTGAAAGATTCAAAATCTCAAATCCAAAATTGAGTCACTAAAACTATTTATTAATCATCTTTCATATATGAAAATTCCATCCAAAACTGAAATTCTTATAGTCGATGATCTGCCAGACAATCTCCGCTTAGTGTCTAATCTGTTACTAGAGCAGGGTTACATAGTACGTAAAGCTACAAATGGTGCTATGGCGTTGCGATCGGCTCAGGCAGCACCTCCAGATTTGATTCTATTAGATATCAATATGCCCGATATTGATGGCTATGAAGTATGTCGCCAACTCAAAACCTTTGATAACACTCGTGCCATTCCTGTGATTTTTCTCAGTGCCCTCGATGATGCGCTCGACAAGGTAAAAGCATTTCAGGTAGGGGGCTTAGACTACATTACCAAACCGTTCCAGGTTGAGGAAATGTTGATTCGCATTCAAACCCAACTGACGGTACAACGCTTCACTCAAACTCTAGAACAACAAGTTGAACAACGAACCAATGAACTTTCCCAAGCCTTACATCATCTCAAGGAAACCCAACTCCAGTTAGTGCAGCACGAGAAGATGTCTGCTTTGGGCAATCTTGTGGCTGGCGTTGCTCACGAAATCAATAACCCTGTTGGCTTTATTGCTGGGAATTTGCAGCCTGCAACTGATTACGTTAACGACTTGTTTAGGTTAATTGATTTGTATCAAACCAAGATGCCCGATCCTGAACCAGACATTGCAGACGAAATTGCCGCCATTGACTTGCAATATCTGCGAGAAGATTTGCCTAAGTTAATTCATTCAATGAAACTCGGAGTTCAACGCATCCGCCACATCAGCACGAGCTTACGTACCTTTTCCAGAGCCGATCAAGACTACAAAGTGTCCTTTAACATTCATGAGGGTATCGACAGCACAATTCTGATTCTAAAACACCGTTTGAAAGCCAGTGATGACCGTCCAGAGATCGAAATTGTCAAGTACTACGCTAATTTACCTGAAATTGAATGCTTTCCAGGACAACTTAATCAAGTGTTCATCAACATTCTGGCAAATGCGATCGATGCTTTAGAAGACTCCAATATAGAACGGAGTTTCACAGATATTCAACTGAACCCAAACCGGATTACAGTCAAAACTGAACTGTTAAATGATAGTCAATTCGTCCGCATCTGCATTCAAGATAACGGCATCGGCATGAGAGATGATGTCAAACAGAAGATTTTTGAGCATTTGTTTACCACAAAAGCCGTTGGTAAGGGAACAGGATTAGGATTAGCGATCGCCCATCAAATTGTGGTAGAAAAACATCATGGAGCGATCGCCGTTAATTCCACTTTCGGTGCGGGTACTGAGTTTGTGATTACGCTGCCAGTGAAAGCCAATTGTTGAGACTAAGGACAGGACTAGGTATTAAGATTTGGGAAGAACTTTCCTAACCTGCTCCTAAAAACCGTATTTGCTTCGGGTAAAACGACTATGGGGTAGTAATTACCGCTACTGGGCAATGAGCTTTACTCAGAATTGCATCGACTCTATGACCGAAGAAAACGCGACCCGTAACCATGCGGATATTACTCCCTAAAATAATTAGGTCAACTTCCTGGGTTTGGGCAAACTTGAGGATTTCCTTTTCTGGGCTGGTTCCTTGAAGAATATAGGTTTTGACATCAGCACCCAGATTGCGGGCAATTTCTGCTTGCTGTTCGAGCATATCGTGAGCAATTTCCTTGACTGGAGCTAGCGATCGCTGTTCGTAAAGAATATACTCAACCTGTGGCAAATTAATCACGTTAACGATCATCACTAATGCCCCAGTTTGAGCTGCGATCGTACTTGCCATCTCTACGGCATTTTTACTATATTCTGTCCCCACCGTTGGCACCAAAATCTTTTTCAGCTGTTGTTGAGGGATTTTACATATCTCGCCTTTGGGATGCGGTAGGTGCGACTTCACCACCATCGTTGCACAAGGGGCTTCTTGGACAACCCGGTCAACAAGCAAATTAAACAATGCTTTCTGAGGGCTTATCTGTTCAGAAGCTCCCAGTACAATCAAGTCATAGTTTTTGTTTGCTTCATTCAAAATTACCTCCGCTTTATTACGCCCAGACTCCGTTTTTGTTTGCAGGGTGGTATCAGCAGGTAGCTGCATTTCCTCAGTGACAGCAGCTAGAGCAAGGTCTGCGGCAGTATCTTTAAGCTGGGTTGCCTCCATCCGGCGTGCTCTGCTTTGAGGTTGCTTATCACTCAGGGCATACAGAGATGTAACTTCTATCGGGTTTTGGTGAGCCATGTAACCGACTAGTTGCGCCGCGAGTTGGATGTTGGGGCCACCACTAGTGGGTATTAAGATACGGTGGATCTGCTTGATAAAGCTGCGACTATCCTGTTCTTCTTGTTCCAAACGTCGAGCTTCCTCTTCACCCATAACCACCTTCGACAAACACCAGCGCAGCAGGGGTGGAGCCATTAGGGAAGTGACGATCGCTACCATGACAATAATCGAGTACATCTGGGGATTCAGCACTCCCAAAGATAAACCAATCGTGGCAACGACAATTTCCATCGCTCCGCGAGCATTCATCCCGGAACCCATCGCCAAACCTTCCCAATGACTCAATCCGCCCGCACGAGAACCAAGGTAAGCACCTGTAAATTTGCCAACACAGGCGACAGCCAGAACAATTAAGCCGAATATCAATGTTTGAGGGACTAACAGAGCTAGTAAATTAACTTTCAAGCCTGCTGAAGCAAAGAAAATTGGCGCGAGAAAGCTTGCTGTGAAGACTTCTAACATGTGTCCAGCTTCATTGCTAAAGCGGCGGGATTGACCTGCTAGAATCCCCAGCACGAAAGCACCTAATGCTGCTTCTAGACCTAATGCGTGGGTAAGTGCAGCTGCCGAGAGCGAAAGAATCAGCACAACCGACATACTCGCGGCGATTCCACCAACATAGT
>CAXUOL010000150.1:0-11516 GCA_964252435.1 uncultured Nostoc sp. | reverse complement strand
TAAGGGGGGTAAAACGCTTGTGGAATAAGTGTTTGAGCTTAAGTTGACACCAATGATAGATGTACGCCTCTAGCAATCAATGTCTAGCAGATATTTTGCGAAATGGTATAACACTTAATAAAGGTTAAAAGTTCAACAAAGTTACTTTTAACTTTTAATCGATTTTTTATTAGACTACCAGATAAATAAAAAGAAGTGGCAAAGCCACTTCCTAATTCCCAGGTAGAACCTAAGTTATGAGTATAACGATTACAAAAAATTGAAATAGTATAAACAAACACCAATTAACTGAATATCTCTATTTTCCTTGTTTCTAGGTGAGTAAATCCTGATTTTCATGCACCAAACAACTGTATATTTACATAAATCTTATGATTGCAATCCAGACTCAATTTTATCCAGTTCATCGCTAAGATATGCCAGTTTTGTCTCTTCATCAAGAAGTTGCTGTTCTAATTGAAACTTGACTGCCGTACCAGCCTCAATTGCTACAGCTTTCTTCATCTGCTTAAACTTCTCACTGCGGATGTCAAATTCTGCCTGAAGTGCGTCTAACTTTTGTTGCGATCGCCATCAATCAGTCTATCTCGTATAGCTGTTGCATCTTTGACTGTGACAGGTAAATCAGCACCTACGCAAGAACTCTCTGAAACTCTTATTTCTCCGTGCCCTCTGCGTCCTCTGCGGTTCGATTTTCCGTTACCTGTGCGTAAGTCCTGATTTAAAGAGAAGTCCTCTCCCCTAACTACTTAAGAGGGATGGATATTACAAAATCAGCCCCTTGCCCTGGTGTAGAATTTACCTCAATTGTTCCGCCGTGTTTTTCTACTACAATTTGATAAGCGATCGTCAGTCCCAATCCAGTTCCCTTACCCACAGCTTTGGTAGTAAATAAATGGTCAAATATTTTAGCTCTAATTTCTTCTAACATCCCCACTCCATTGTCCTGAATGCTAATCATAACCTGCTTTTTCTGATCATTTATCTTAGTGGTTACTGTTATCAGATTGCGATTAATCTCGATTTCATGAAAACTGCGTCCAGCATTTGATTGATCCAATGCATCAATGGCATTGGCAAGCAAATTCATAAACACTTGATTCAGTTGTCCAGGAAAGCACTGAATTTGCGGTAAATCATCATAGTATTTCACCACTTCAATTGCAGGACGAGTCTCTGATGCTTTTAAACGGTGTTTGAGAATCATTAGGGTGCTGTCAATACCCTCATGGATATTGAAAGGTATTTTTTTGTGAGTATCAGCCCTAGAGAAAGTACGTAAACTAATACTCAAATCGTAAATGCGATCGGTAGCTTGGTGCATCGAAGAAATTAATTTAGGCAAGTCGCACCGTACATACTCCAAGTCTATAGCTTGAATTTCTTTGACAATTTCTTTCACTGGGTTAGGATAATAGTCTTGATATAAGTCAATTAGTTTCAACAAATCTTGTATGTACTCGCGTGCAGGTTGTAAATTACCAACGAGAGAACCAATTGGATTGTTGATTTCATGTGCTATACCTGCTACTAAATTTCCCAAAGCGGACATTTTTTCATTCTGTATTAGTTGCAATTGTGCGTTTTTGAGATCTTCAAGCGAGCCTTCTAGTTGTTGGGCATAATCTTGAATTTGTTGGGCGTATTCTTGAGCTTGTTGATAGAGGCGGGCGTTTTCTAGAGAAATTGCAGCTTGGGAGCAAAGTAAGTTGAGGACTTGCACTCTATCATCGGTAAATGCTCCTACAGTCAGATTATTTTCCAAATATAAAATAGCAATCAACTTCCCTTGATTGAGAATCGGATTACAGAACAAGCTTTTCGGTTGTTGTTCAAAAATATAAGGGTCGTTGAAATTATTTATGTCTGAGACCGCATTATTGAAAATGATGTATTCTTGCGTACGAGAGACATAGTTAATTAAATTAACTGGAATATCTTGGCTTTCTTTGATGGGAATTGATTGCAATACTTTTGTGATTGTGTTAGCAGCTAAACCAATAGCTTCAATTATCCAGTTACCAGATTTGGGCATAATGAGCACAGCTTTAGATGCGCCAGCATTTTCAATTACAACTTGCATTAAATTGATGAGTAATTTATCAAGTTGAATTTCACTGCTGATGGCTTGAGAAGCTTTGACAAAACTGTTCAAATCTAATGATTCTGCAACTTTTATAATGCTGCTACTAGTATTTTTTTTTTCAAAATTACTCTTGAGAGAAATAGTTTCCTTATAATTGAAGTAAAGTTTTTCACGTTGTTGGGTGAAAGCTAGTAATTGGGGATAGTGTTTTTCTAGATCGTTAACCTTCGCTAATGCTCCCCATCGCGCATAGCAGTAATAGGCATTAATTAGGTAGGTTTGGGCAATAGTTTGTTTATCCCATTCGAGATAAAATTTGGCTGCGAGTTCGTTAGCAAGAGCTTCTTCTTGAAGATATTCATTTTCCTTTGCAAGAGAAATGGCTTTGTCGTAATAGTCCATCGCCATCACTTTCTCACCCAAAATTCGATGACGTTCTGCCTCAACAAGGTAATATTTATGCAGAAAATTCATTGGGGCATGATTTGCCCAATGTTGCATTTTATCCTGATTAGAATTTATCTTTTCTAAAATCTGATTCTGCTCCAGTGATGCCGCATCAAAGTATACTGCCAACTTCACAAGGGAATCATAAAAATAAAAAGCAGGGTAAATGAATAAACCCATTAAGGCAGGCAGATATTTTTCGGCTTCTAGTGAATATTCCAACGCCAATGGTAAATTACCAAATAAATAATTGAGCGTAAATTTATTGAAATATACTATGCCTATTGCCGTTATATCATTCATGGCTTCATGAACCGACAACATAATTCGTTCATCATAAACTTCGCCAATTAAACAACATAGTTCTTGATTTTGATTGGTCAAATTCAAAACTGTCTGCTGCCAAATTTGGACATATCCGAGTCCGGTTTTTTGTTTCAGGCGCTTGAGTGTTTCACAATATACTGCCATTTCGCGCTCAAGTCCTGTTAATTCTTTACCAGTTAAATAGGAACCAAAAGAGTAATTATGTAATGCATAGGCCGCAAATTCTAAATCACCAGTTTCTAATCCGATTTGATAAACTTCTTGCAACGGTCTTAAGAAGTTTCGTGCATGATTTTTCCAATGGCCGACCAGGCTGTTATAAAGAAGTAAAGTTTGAGCTTGCTGTGAGATGGCATTGGTTTTGGACAATACATTTAGAGACAGTTGTGCAAATTCATAACCAACATCGATATTACCTATGACGCAGCATAAAAGAAAACCATAAGTACAATAACCATTTGCCGATAGTCCTGTATTACCATGCTGAATCGATAAATCAACCATCTTTAAGGTAATTAAAGGTACAAATGCGGGACAACCAAGATAGGCAGCAGAAAACGAACTTGATAAGATACGCATGGCTGCTAAAATCTTCAGGTCGGTCATTTCTGGCAGATTAATTAAATCTGCAATTTTTTTATTAGTTAAGTGTTCTGCTGTTGCTTGAAATGCTTGTTCAATATCGGACTGAGTTGGTGCTTCTGGAAATTTAATATCGATAAATTTGAGAACATTAAAAGCTATTGTTAAGCCTTCTATGAGTTTATTTTGTACGATACAAGCTTGGATTTTAATTTCATAAACTTTGACTTTATCTAGAAGGGTTTCTCCTAAATTAATAACTTTTTCTGCTAATTCCTCCATTTTTTCAAAGTCACCACAGAGGTAAGCTGTATCACAAGCTTCCTCATGTAAAGCCAAGGTGAGAGAATAGTGCTTCTGCCAACTATCTGCTGCAAGAATTCCGATTCCTAAACTGAAATATTTACTTGCAGCAATATAAGCAGTAGAGGTTCTTGCTTTCTGCCCAGCAATTAAATTCAACTGCGATAGTTCATTTTGTTGTTCCTGACTGTCAATTAAATCCACACCATAATTCAACTGATTAACAATATCAAAAATTTTATCTTCCTGTTCGGCTGCGGGTGTATTGTTCAACAAAAGTTGACCAATGCTTAAGTGTGTGGACTTTTTCTCGTCTTCAGGGATGAGAAAATAAGCCGCTTGCTGTACGCGGTCATGGAGAAATTTATAGATTGGGGATTGGGAAGATTGTCCATTTCCTTCCAGTATCCTATTCCCCAGTTCCTCATCATCTTGAAAAAACTTATAAACTTCATTTGTGGGAATTACAAGTTCTTCTTGCAATGCTTTCCATAATTCAGCAGCAGTTTCGGCTTGAGATTTGTTATTGACAATAGCAAGAGTCGCTAAATCAAATTGGTTGCCGATACAAGCTGCTAATTTAAGAACTTCTTGGGTGGTAGTTGGAAATTTTTGTAACTGAATTGCCATGAACTCTACTACATCATCGCAGAGCGCTAATTCTTTTATTTTGGAAAGTTCACACTGCCAATAACGTTTATCAAAGTTAAAAATAATTAATCTATCTTCGTATAATGACTTGAGAAATTGATTGCTAAAGAAAGGATTACCTTTAGTTTTTTGATAAATTAGCTTTGTTAGTGCCAAGGTAATATCTGGAGAACAATTCAGGGTATCAGCAACTAGATGGGTTAAATGAATTTCAGATAGAGATTTGAGCGTGACTGTATTAACTTCTACTTTATCTTTAGTAATTTCTTCTAATGTCAACATCAGTGGATGGGCAGGTAATACTTCATTATCTCGATAAGCACCCATTAACAATAAATGTTGTATATCACTTTCGCACATCAGCAATTGAATTAACTTCAAAGATGCTGAATCTGCCCATTGTAAGTCATCAAGGAAAATTACTAAAGGATGTTTTTTTGCTGTAAAAACTTGCAGAAATTTTTGAAATAGTAAATTAAAGCGATTCGTGATTGCACTGCCAGAAAGTTCAGCAACAGGAGGCTGTTTACCAATAATTCTTTCAAGTTCGGGAATTACCTCAATAATTACCTGACCTTGTTCGCCCAATGCTGCTAAAATTTTGCTTTTCCATTCCTGGAGTTGAGCATTGCTTTCGCTTAATAATTGTTCCATTAAATCGCGGAAAGCCTGCACAAATGCGAAGAAAGGAATATTGCGTTGAAATTGGTCATATTTGCCTTTGATAAAATAACCTCGCTGCCGCACAATAGGTTTGTGAACTTCATTGACAACAGCGGTTTTACCAATTCCAGAGAAACCCGCTACCAATATCATTTCACGATTTCCTACTGCTACGCGGTCAAAGGCAGCCAGAAGAGTTTCAACTTCGGTTTTACGACCATAGAGTTTTTCAGGAATAGCAAAACGATCAGAGATATCTCTAGTTCCTAACTCAAAAGATGCAAATTTTCCGGTTTTTTGGTATGTCTGCCAGCAAGTTTCTAAGTCATACTTCAACCCCAAAGCACTCTGATAACGGTCTTCTGCATTTTTCGCCATTAGCTTGGCGATAATGTCAGAAAGAATGGGAGGAATATCAAGATTTATACTGTGAACCGAAGGAGGTTGTTTTGCTAAATGACAGTACATCAATTCCATTAGGTCATCACTTGTGAAGGGTAACTGTCCGGTAAGTAGTTCAAACAGAGTGATACCTAAAGAGTAAAAATCACTACGCCAGTCAATACCCCTGTTCATGCGTCCCGTTTGTTCGGGAGGGATATAAGCAAGGGTTCCTTCTAAGATGTTAGGACACTTGAGGGTTTGTGTTTCTCTCGGAAGTAGAGAAGCGATACTAAAGTCGATGAGTTTTATTTGTTTTGTAATTGGATTAATTAAAATATTCGCGGGTTTGATATCTTTATGAATTACCCGGTTGCGATACAGTCCTTCGAGGGTTGTAACAATTTGTATAGTTATGTGAAAAAACTCATTGAGAAAATTAGGGCTTTTCTCCACTTGCCAATCTTTGAGGGAAATTCCCCCAAAATCTTCCATCACCAGTGCATAACTGTTCTCGTAAGGTTCCAAGCTATAAGTTTTGATTACACCAGGAAGGTCGATATTTTTAGCAATAGTATATTGATTACGGAACTGTACAAGTTCGTTGAAGCTGGGATATTCGTGTCGTAATAGTTTAATTACAACTGGTTTATTATCTGATTCTTTAATACCCCGGTATACCAGAGTTTTAGTGCCGGAATAGATTTGTTCAAGGAATTGATAACCCGAGAGTTTAGCCATATCTATCTTCTGAGCGATTGGTGATTGAGCGTAAAGATATTATTCCCATTTAGGGGTTTCCAAAAAATAAATTATTCCCAAAAAAAACAAGAGACAGGATTATTTAAAGAATAATAATCATTTTTATGAGAGAGAAAAGGGCTTGCCGACAGCAAGCCCTTACGAAGAAAGCGCTAGATAAAAACAGGACTTACGCAAAAATGACGTGAAAGCCTTGATTTAGCGTAGGGGCAATTCATAAATTGCCCCTACATTTCGTGCTTGTTGCGTAAGTCCTAAAAAAATTAAGCTCAACCTCATAGGGTGTTTGAAAAGTTGTGAGAGGTAAAAATCTATGCCAAACGCCTCACCATGATGCGAATCATAGCAAGATAGATAAAAATCTGCGAAGTTTGCGTAATACTTCATAGTCTTTGTTCAAACATCCTCTCAGATGAAACCGCCACCCTTAAAAGGAATACTGCATCTCGGCTCAATGCCTATACCATTCTTTCTCTTCGTTAGCGTAATGTCATATAACTAAGTTATTAATTTAGGTTCATTAAGCGGAGCAAGACCTAGTGCCACATCGCCCCAGCGCATCACACTTGCAGAGGCGCTACTTGCTGCACCGAAACCATATACCAGAACCAAATCATTTTCCCGAATCTTACCCATCTGTGCTGCATGGTATAGATTAGCTAGGGGTAGTGCTGGCCCTATGTTGGCATAGAGAGGGTAAACATCTATGGTGCGCTCTGGGTTAATGCCCAGTACACGTATACAAAAGTTTGCAAACCAAGCGGTGGGTGTATTGAAAATGAAAAAGTCGATTTCATCTAAGGTTACACCAGCAGCATTGACCGCACCTTCACAACAGCTACGAAGAAGCTCTGTAGCTGTTTCAGCGATTATTTTATTCGTATTCTTTGCAACTTGCATACGGAGTCGGGTATTCCCCTGCCCATCATCTGTAGCTTTAATCCGAAATTGGTCGCATAGCACACTAGTATTAACTGTTTTTGTGCCCAGAATACCTTGATTAACTCCCAGTGAACTAACTACGAAAGCTCCAGCACCATCGCTAAAAAACCATGAGAGTGTATCTTTATCATCAAATAGGCGAGAGTACGTACATGAAACTACTACCAGTATGTTACGATATGCTCCTGTTTGCACTAACGCACACGCTGTTTGTAATGTTACCTGTGTACTGGCACAAGTCGCATCAAGATTCCATGCCCCACATTGCAAACCCAACTCGCGTGTTATAAAGGCAGCGTTGCCATATCCGATGTATTCAGGTAACACTGAACAGGCTATTACTAGGTCTACTTCATTAAGAGAAAGCTTTGCTGCTTCTAGGGCATCCTTTGCTGCACGATATTCTAGCGTTAGCGAAGACTCGTCTGGAGCAAGTACTCGTCGCTCAACAGTACCACGAAATGGATCTGACAAATATGGCATCATCTCCAATTCAAACTCGTTGCTGGGAGTAGATTTAGCAGGTGAAAACAACCTTGCCAAGCTTTTTTTCTCAGCTTTAGCAATCAAGTGGGGGTAATGTTCTTTATAATAATTATTTGTGCGAATGATACTGGGAAAACTGACTGAAAGTGAGCGAATACCTACTGGATAGTGCATTGCGGAAAACCCTTTTCTAAAATTAGCGTTCTTGACTTTTTTCAGATGCTTAAATTTTGCTTTTTTTATGAGATTATATACTCAAGTTTAAGCTTACATTTATTTCTAAAGCATTACGGTATTTACGGAAAATAAAAAAAGCTGTTTTTAAGTAATTTTCCTGATTCATATAAAATCAAAACTTTAAAATTTTTGTTCAAATAAATCAAATTTACGAGAAAATTTATTGCTCTACAAGTATGATGAATTTTGCTCATTTATTGAATCCAATTTCGTCTAAGTATCTCAGTTGACTCCCTTTTAGTGAAAATGTAGTGTGACTCTTTGTAGTATCTCTATATTTGTGTAAAAAAGGAGGGATTTAAAAAGCTGAAAGCTATATATAACATGCTTTAAAAGCCTCTACTCTCTTTGCGCTTTCGCAAGAATCTGATGCTGTTGGCGAAATATAAATTAATACTTAAAAGCCTCAAAAAACCTGATTTATTGGCATTTAGTTTGGCGAAGGTAAAGCCAATATATTTAAAAACGATGGGTTTATCCTTGATGGCAATGTAATGTTAATAAATAATTCGTTAGCAGTATCAGTATCTCGGATAAATGCGTAATTACTTATCAGTAAATGTACGTTTAATAAAATAGAAAAAACTCTTTTGCTTTAGATTAACTTCATGTTTATAATTAAAAAATTAAGCTCTAGTTTATAATTATCATGAATTAGTAAGTTACTATTTTTATAAGATGTTTTAAAGCTTAAAACAAGCTGTGAATATCGAATTTCATAAATCAAGAAAATGCCAAATATATAAATCGTAATTAGCGGCAATTTGCTATGCTAAGTTACCTGAATTGAAGGCGTTACAAAATTGTTTTTACTTTTAAATTAAAATTTAGCAGTACAAAGTTAAGCTATGTTACTTACAACAAAATCACCTTTAAAGAATAGTTCTAGTCAATTAGTATCTTGCAATTTTGCTTTAATCGAAATTCTTCGACGATGGGGAATCAAGCATTATGCTGGTGTCAACGGTGGTGGCGTAATTAAGGTTGCACAACATCTATTGCCAGTTAATCATCTTGACCAGCTTGATGACGAAATGTCACGAATGTTGACGATAAACGAATATATTGCTGGTTTTGTTCCCCTTGGTCATTATTTGGCAACAGGTATCCCGGCGGCAACAATTTTGACAACCGGAGCGGCAACAAAACTAGGTTTGTGTGGTTTAACTGAAGCGAAACTGCATAATATACCAGCAGTATATCTTGTAGCCTTGAACTCAACTCAAATGTATGGTAAAGCACCTTTACAGGACGTTTCTGAATATGGAATGAACTTGATTCCTCAGTTGCAAGCAGAGTTGGGTGATGGTTGCGTGATTATTGATGACTTGAGTGTGATTGAAGAAAAATTATGGATGGTTCAAAAGATTTTGAGCGAGTCACGACCAGTAGTCATCGCATTTCACCCAGACATCCTTTCGCAAGATGTAGATATTAATTTACTATCCTTCTCTGCTGTGCTGCCAAAAACCGAAATCAATTGCTCGGATATTGATGCATTGGTCAGCCAACTCGCTCAAATTCCATCATCCAAGCGAATCATCTTGTATGTTGGTGAAGAAGCGGCAAGATCCGAGCTTTGCAGCAACCTCATCGACGAGCTATCGTATCAGTTGTCATCGCCGATTGTATGGTCTGTCAATGGTGCCAATGCTGTTAGTGAAACGAATCCCTATGGATACGGTCACATTATGTTTGGTGGTAACGACCGGGCGCTAGAGCTTTGGAAAAGTATAAATGCGGATGATGTGGTGATTGCGATCGGGTTTGACCCTTATGAGTATGTTCTCAATTGCGAACAAATACAGGCTGGATATGTATGGCATTTGACTAATTTAGAGATTCCTTACGGTCATAAAAACGGAGATTTTCAGCACCGCGTGGCTTTTGAGTACCGAAAAGTGCGTGGTGATATTGCTCTCGTCCTTCAGGAAGTACTAAACCGACTGACAAAAATCGAGTATCAAGATTCTTTAATGCTCGATCATCAAAACCTGAACACTCGCACCATTTCTCGTACAGTACATCCAGATACTGTGGATTTAGTATCCTTCTACGAACAATTGGAGCATTATTGGCAACCCAATAGCATTGGTTTTGATGATATTTGCATGACCTACAAAGACCGCCCATATCTTATGCAACGCCGCAACCCGAATATTAAGTTTTACTCGATGTATCATGGCTCGGCGATGGGTGGTGCTTTTGGACTTGGTTGTGGCGCAAAGCTTGCTAACCCAAGGGTACATACCTTTGTCTTTTCTGGTGATGGCTGTTGGCGCTTGTATGGAGGTGCGATCGCTGATGCAAGTCACCTTGGCTTACGTTTATTCATCATTAATAACAGCTCCTACGGAATAATTGAACAAGGTGCGCCGTCGATTATTCCAGGACTTGATAGCAAACGTTACCATTCTCATCTGCCAAGTATTGATTTTGTCGCAGCTGCAAAAGCCCACGGTTGGGATGGCTATCGGGTAAAACCTGACTTAAGCAATTTGTCGGAAATTATGGATGCCTGCTACAACTCCAACCCTCAGTCTATTTTAGTTGAAGTACCAGTAGACGCTACGCAGATTATCGGGCTTAACCCCCGTGTTCAAAATCTTCGAGGTAATTGTTATTTGTGAACTAAAAAGTAATTCATTGGTATATTTAAAAGCTCACTGTACCATTGAGCAGCACAAACAACATCATCTACGAAAAAAAATATAGCTTGAACACCCTTAAACATATACTGCTCAATTTCTCCTCACCTGTTGAAGCACCCAACGAATCTAGCCTGCTTGCCAAAGCATCTGCTTGTTAGTGCTATTGTGACTCTTCATTTTTCTTAGATTCTGGGGCATTCCACTTATTTAGGAAAAAGTACCATCCCCAGACAATACAGTTCAGTTAAGCATTTCTTTCTTCTCTTTGCGTCCTTCGCGTCCTTAGCGGTTCGTTAAAAAAATTGACTTTAGCAAAGAATTTTAGCCTTAACTGAACCGTATTGCATCCCCAGATACTTATTGATAGTCATTAAGAAACTTTTCAGAAGCATTGGAAGCCGTATCTACTCATGAAGAGTGCTGAGTTAAAAGTGCTGTTAGCGGTAGCAGGGCGTTTAGCCAGTGCTGAGTTAAAAAGACCACCCACAAGGGGTAGGGTATCAACTTGAGTATTATACTCCAGACTACTAGCAGAGAGCGCCCCTGATTTAAATTTAACTGAGTAGCTGCAAAACTACCTATCCCTTCAGCACCAGAGATAGTTTTATCAACGAGGCGGGACACACCAAACAGTTTAACTAAATCCTGCTTGGTGGTTGTGCATTTTCAAAAATTTTATTTCATCGCTCTAGTTGCGTTTAAAATTGCCAGCATTGCTACTCCAACATCAGCAAAGACAGCTTCCCACATTGTCGCTATCCCTAAAATACCCAATCCAATAAATATACCTTTAATTGCTAAAGCAAACCCAATATTTTGCCAAACAATTTTGCGGGTTTTTCTGGCGATTTTGATTGCTTCTGCCACTTTAGATGGTGCATCTGTGACGATTACAATATCCGCAGTTTCGATTGCGGCATCTGAGCCTAATCCGCCCATTGCCATACCAACATCTGCTCTAGCAATCACTGGTGCATCATTAATTCCATCCCCAACAA
>CAXUOL010000149.1:9477-11527 GCA_964252435.1 uncultured Nostoc sp. | reverse complement strand
CTTAAAAAAATGCGCGGCGAACTGAATATTTTTCAGTGGTTTCGCCGCCGATAAGTGCTTTAGATGACTTCTAACTCATTTTCACGTAAATGGGCTTTAAACTTTTTACTAAACTGGACTACAATCGGCAGATTAGCGCTTACTGGTCTGTCTCGCCATTGGGTGGCAATAGCTACTACATCGCCTTCTGTGCCTTTTATGTCAAAAGGCTGACTCCGATGTTCAGGATGATGATACACCACTACTGAATCTTTAACGCGGACGCGATCGCCAACTTTCATAACAACATTTACACCTAGCGTTTTCTTTTCCACAAGTATCTGCTACAAAATATATGATTAAATCGCTTAGAATTTGATTTAATCAGCTATTTCTTGACGCTTCATCGGGGTGCAACGGCTTAACCCTCTGCGTCTAGGCACGTCTTAGCAATCCGTGCATACTTTTTTAAGTTTGTTGCCGCGTTAATGAGTATTGCCCATAGCCTTCCTTTTTACCCCAAAAGCAGGGAAATGAAAGAAAATTAGGCAATATTCAGATGTGCTTAGTACTTTGACAAGATATCTAACCCTTTTATCTTGACTCTAGGATGTTCCCCAGGTCAACTCTCTTAGGAATTTTCGTGCATGGCAGATGCGTTGTGATTGCGATCGCTCCTTTGTATGCTATAGACTTTGACCTCTCTCCTAAGAGGAGAGAGGCTTTGAATCTTACTCCCCTTCCCTTATAGGGAAGGGGTTGGGGGTTAGGTCTTTATTTGACTCAATACCGAAGCGTTATAGAGTCTAACCAAAATTTGCTTGCTTGCTTAAGAAATCCCGGAAGCTGGAATGATAAAGACTGTAGCGGATTTCTCCATCAATTTGCTGGAGTGTTAAAAACTCACGCCAATTTTCCAGAACTTCTTCAACATCATATTCATCAGCATCAATTGTACTAGCAATGCTTTCTGCTGATACTACTGATGAAACTTGCACTAATACATTCAGCACAGATGATTTAAATTCCCTCTCTTGGCTTGGGGAGTTAGGGGGAATCATCTTGTGGAAATGCTGCTGATAATACGCCTCTAAATCAGGGCTAAGTCGGTCAACCTCCTTAGAGATAACAGGTAGTATCTGACTGAGATACATGAAATTGTTTTCGCTTTTGGCTATTAGCTGTGCTGTGAGTTCTTCGTCATTGTTGACATATCGTCGAATATATGCTTCGATATCTTCCCGATTTTGTTGTGGGTATTCTGCTAAATCGAAAATTTGGGAAGGTGCTTCTATCAACAAACCGGATTGTTTTCGCATATAAGGACGGCGGGTAAGAAGGAAATAGACGCCACGCGGGAGATATCTGGGAAGATAAAAGAGATTTGAGCCTGGGGTTTGGTCGGTGCGGTTAACAGCATCCAAGGCATCAATAGCAATGATAAACTTTTGTTGAGGTTCTAGCTTGTCGCTGACTTGCTGAAGCAGGGAAGGTAGAGAGGTTTCTTGAGATGTCGGGTCAATTTGCGTGCAGATAGTAGCAATAAATTCCTCAGCGCGATTTTTGCCTGGAAGTTGGGCGTTGTAATAGAGAACGTGGGGATTTTCTGTGACGTACTTGCCGAGGATGGAACTTTTGCCGCTACCGGGTGCGCCAATTATGGTAAAGTAACCCCGGTCATGACGCTGGAGAAAGTTAGATATAGCGGTGAAGACGAATCCACGAGCAACAAAGTTTTGACTTTTTTCGAGAATGACTTGTTGAAATTCTGTTGGGTAGGAGGGGGAATTGATTGGCGTTGGGGGTCGAGGTGAAGTGTTCATATTTTATTCGACATTCTCCAACCGCAAAAAATGCACTCTTCCTGAACCATCACCTGCCACAATTGTCACCCCATCCGATGCAACAGCGCAGCAATAAAATGGAGCCTCTCCTGTAAAAGTGGCAATTTCTTTGCCAGTTTCCAGATTCCAGAGTTTGAGTGTGTTGTTAGATGAACTAGAAATCACCTGCTTGCCATCGGGGGTGAGGGCTACTGCTGTTACCGTGTCGCTATGACCGTGGAAAGTCC
>CAXUOL010000149.1:0-9377 GCA_964252435.1 uncultured Nostoc sp. | reverse complement strand
AGAGATTGAGTGTGTTGTCCTCTGAAGCAGAAATTAGCTGCTTGCCATTGGGGGTAAGGGCTACTGCTGTTACCCTATCGCTATGACCTGAAAGGGTGAGAAGTAAACTTCCGCCTGGGGAAATTAAGTTAAATATTAACGGACGGAACCAAGGTAAAACTTGCTGCTGCTTTGCTACTTTAAGCATTGCTTGAATTTCCGGTAGTGCAAAGTGCTGCATTCGCCCCCACAATTGCCCTGCCAGTTGCATTTTATCTTTTACTAAGATATGCGCTGACAGTCGCAACGCTCCTTGAAACAATTTCAGCGTTTTGACTTGCTCTGGATTATATTCTGGGTTATTTAATAGTTCTGAATCATTAATTAAATCATAATCCTCAATTAGTGACTGCACACCAAAATCAGAATGGTTGATTTTAGCATTGATAAAATTAAAATCAGTCAGTCTTTTATAAAATGTTTTCCACTTTCCTATCTTTGCTTTAACACGAGGGTCAATGAGGATAGTTCGCTGGTCGCTTAACGATAACTGGGCAAATTTTTCAGCAAAACTACTCATCTTCGTCCTCACCAGGTTTTAGGCTTGCCCACAACTGGTCATTAGAGTCGGAAATAAGACACTGAACCTCTTGCCAATCAATATTATTGCTCTTTTTTTCTCTTTTGAGATTAGGTTGGTTGCCGAGGAAATCTGCAAAACTTTGGTGATAAATTGAATAGTAGTCTTCCTGATTTTGTTTTTGTTTTCTCAAGAATTCCAGCCACTTATTCAAAAGCTCCAAAACATCATATTCATCTCGACCAGTGATGCGGGCAATGGATTCACAAGAAATCGGTTTACCTACCTCAACCAGTACACAGAGGATAATCGCATTTGTCCGCTTGTCTGGAGTATCCATTTCCATCTGCTTCCAATGCTGTTCATAATAACCCTGAAGTTTCTCAGGTAATTCCTCTAAACTTAAGTCTTGATAATCTCCTCTAGCAATGCTTGGTAAGACATAGTAGAGGTACATAAAATTGTTTTCACTTTTTTGTGCTACCTGCTCAATAAAATGTGGCGGCTGAATGTTGCGTTTTTGAATCCATGCCTTTAAACCATGATGCTCTGGCTCATCATTGATAAATGTACTAATGTATTCTTTGACATCTTTTTGATTCCAGAGCTCATACTTATTGGCTGTTAAATCTAACTGCTGCTCTGGAACTTCTTCAGTCAACAAGCACTTTTCATTTTGGGCATAGCGTCGCCTAGTTAACAGAAAATATATCCTCTCTGGCAAATTTTTGGGTAAATCTAAAAGATTTCCTGAGCCTGGTTGTTCGACTTCATCGAGTCCATCAACCACAATTACCAAGAGTTCACCAGTTGCTAGCTTTTCATTTATTTTCGTTAGCAAAGTAGGTAAATTATCATTCTCTGCATTTTGTAACTGATAGCGATTAATCAGTTGTTGACGAATACTTTGCAAAAATTGCTCTGGTGTGTTGCGACCTTCTGCCCGAATATTGAAGTAGCAGATAGCTTTGTATTTAGATACAGATTGGGCTGCGATCGCACTTTTCCCCATCCCTGCATCCCCAATCACGGTAAAATAACCTTTAGGATGCTTTTTGAGGAAATCATCAAATTCATTAAATACAAATACCCGTCCGCAAAATGCCTTAGTTTTTTCTTCGATTAGCGCCTTAAACTCATCTGGATAAAGCGACTGTTCTGGAGGTTCTGTAGATTTATTCAGGTGTTCTTGAAGTTGTACATTCGTTATAACTTCTCCCGGATTGATAGAACGTTTTGCCACACTGAGAAAAACTTGATGAAATTCCTCAACCTGAGCTAAATCTATTTTTGCTTTTTCTGCCTCATTTTTTAATATATTCCATTCTTCATTATCAATAGCCAATGCCTTTTCTGCAAAAGCCTTAGAAAAAGCTTTTTTAATCTCTTTATTTCTAAAAAAATTGAGTATATCATCAGCTTGAAATACGCCATACTCTACCAAAGCATAAACATAAACACCTTCAAAATCTTTGGGAGGCTGTATTGGCTCGAGATTTAAACGTTTTAAAATTTTAATAATATATTCGTTACGTTGAGCCTGCTGGATACCAAGAGAAATAGTAGCAGGTGCAATAGCTTTAATAGCATTAACTACAGATACGGGGTCAATATTCATCTTTCCTGTGGTGGGAGCAGGTTGTGATACCCTTACCTTATCGCATATTTACTTAGGACATAATTTCACAAGTTCAAAGCAAAAAATTGCCTTCCATTAAACCTCTGCGTTCCTCTGCGCCAACCTTTGCGCTCCTTTGCGTTTAAAAATATTACTTTTTTAAACCCAGAGGTTTGCTAAATAGTGCAAGATGTGATGTAGATTTATGTGTGGTGCGCTCGCTAACCTATATTGACTCACTAGCGATCGCCACTTTTTTTTTCGTCACTCTCAATGTACAAGTAGTTCTTGTCAACATTGCAACATTCCTCATCAACATTACAACATCCATAAGCAACATTGTAATATTTCTTATCAAGATTACAATATTCCTTATCAATGCTGGAATATTTCTCATCAACATTACAACATTCATAAGCAACATTGTAATATTTCTCATCAAGATTACAATATTCCTTATCAATGCTGGAATATTTCTCATCAACATTACAACATTCATAAGCAACATTGTAATATTTCTCATCAACATTAAAATATTTCGGTATAACCTATTTCCCAGTCGGACATATTTGCATTTTGTATTTCTTATTCCCAACGATCGCTTCATCTGTTAAATGCGTAGTTTTATACTCAAACTGGGTATTAAAAATAAATACTTTAGATGAAATAGGTTTTCAAGATGATTTTAAGCTTTAAAAATACCAGTGCTGTGTGTGCCGTATTTTTATTAGTCAGTGTCAGCAGCTTTCACAAGTCAGCCATAGCCAATATAAACAACCAGTCCCAACTGATAGCACAGCAGAGTAAAACTCAGCCACACCCAGTTTTTAAATCTATTCTGCCCAAATTAAAGCAAAAGACTCAGATTAAGATTTTATTGCCGAAGTTTATTCCTGAGTCAGATGGAGAAAATCCAATTTACGCAATTGTAGAAGCTGTTGCGCAAAAAAAGTACGAAATTTTACTGGGTTTCAGTCCAGACTGTACTGGTGGAACTGCGTGTCGTTTGGGTGTCCTTTCTGCTGAAGCCGTAACCCGCAAAACACCCCGCCTGACTGGTAAATCTGTATCCTTAGCTAAGGGCATCACTGGCTATTTTATGGATTTTACTTGTGGTGCTAATTGCTCAGATGCTACCTTGACTTGGAGACAACAGGGTGTGCAATATGTTGTAGGGTTGAAAGCAGGCGATCGCACTTCTTTAGTAAAAATGGCTAATTCTGCGATTAATCCCTAGCTAACGTCAGAGTTTGATTGTACTTCCCAGCGAAACAGCCGTGGCAATTGAGATACATCTATGGCGTAGTTAACAATCCACATCACCAATTCAAAAATCAATAAATATCGTACCCACTGCAACTCGCTTGTAGAATCTAAAAGTGTCAAACCCTCATACAACTGCCAAAAGCGGTAAGGGAGATATATATAAGGAACCATCACCCACACGACATTTTGCAACTGCCTAAGCGTCACGCTTTCAGAGATGATTTGCAACCCGAAGACGATAAAATACCAACCAAGCACAATTAAGACCGTGCGATCGCCCCACCATACACCCCACAATAGCATAACCACTAATGGCGGCACTACTCCTAGCAGTATCACTGAGCCAAACCAGATTTTATACCAACCGGGAAATGGTAAAGGTAGAGTATAAGGCTTTGTGTTTTTCCACCCCCAGTTCACAACCACAATGAAAAGTGTGGCAATAAGGAAAAAGAGGAGATTTTCTAAGAACAGATAGAGGTTGATGTTTAAGGAAGTCACGTTGCTTCGCTCCGAATTCAAAATTCAAAACTTGTACTGAGCGTAGCCGAAGTATTCAAAATTCAAAATTCCCATAAATAAATTTAGTTGCTCTGTATCCTTTTGTTTGTCGCTCATGAGGGTATGATCAAGTTCTGATGTTTATGGCTTCAGTAAATCAATATACTTGTCTCTACAATAAAACATCTACTAAGGAGCTACAAAAAATATTTCAACTTTTGTTTGCTCTATTTTCTTGTACCAAATGAATAATCGATGGTACTAAAGAAATAACTATAATCAATCCAATAATCGGTAATAAATACTTATCAACCTGTTCAGGTGGCAGAGATTTTCCTAAGAAAAACCCTAACAGGGTAATGCCGAATGTCCAAAGAAAGCCACCAATTAAGTTGTAAGACATAAATGTGCGATAATGCATTGCACCAATCCCAGCCACGATGGGTGCGAAAGTCCGTACAATGGGTAAAAAGCGTGCTAAAACAATCGTTTTTTTACCGTGCTGGTGATAAAAGTTTTGAGTTTTCACAAGATGTTTTTTATGAAACAGCCATGAATCTTCCTTATTAAAGAGTCTTCTGCCAAATTTATGCCCAGTCACATAGCCAACATTGTCACCTAAGACTGCACAAATAAAAGCACCAATTATCAGAACCCAAATGTTCAATAAATTCTGAGATGCAACAAATCCAGCGGTGAACAATAAGCTATCCCCAGGCAGAAAAAAACCAATTAACAAGCCAGATTCAGCAAAGACAATCGCCCAGACCCCAAAATAGCCAAGTGATTTAATCAGTTGTGGTAAATCTAGATGCATAGAATTTTTACTTTTCAACAATAGATCCACAACATCTTAACGTTCAGCAATTTTATTGAATAAAAAGTAATATTAAATTTATGTAAAGTTATTATGTAATCTGGGGAAATGTAATGACAGATGACAGGTTTTGGGTTATGGGTGCAAAAGACAAAGATATTTGAAAGTATTAAGAATATTTTGGGGTGCTGAATTGAGAGATGATTTAGCAAGATATAATAATTTCTCCCCCTGCTTCCCCTGCCTCCCCTGCCTGCCTAAATTCATCCCCCTGTTCTGCAACGCCAGAATATTTTGGGGTGCTGCGATCGCAGCAGAGTTGGAATACGTGTTAACTTTTTCATAGCTACCCTTAGAGATATGAAAAGTCATCAGATTCCTCCTAGAAGCTTTGGTATACCTGTATTAGGTGAAACACTCTCCTTTGTTTTCGACCGCGATTTCGCTAAAAAGCGCTATTGACTCATAGCCTAAAGGAAATCTACCTTGAACCAGAACGTTTCAGTCCCCAGCGCCAAGAACATAAAAAGTATCCTTTTAGTTTAGTTGGTTTTGGTGGCAAGCCACGCATCTGTATTGGTATAGCCTTTGCCAAAATGGAAATGAAGATTGTTGCTGCTCATCTTCTACGCAATTATCATTGGGAGATATTACCCAATCAAAGTTTAGAAACCGTGTTTTTTCCAGCAATCGTCCTAAAGATGGGTTGCGGGTTAGATTTCAACCTCGGTGAAATGTTTTATGGTATCCCAAATAGACGTACATTTACCTAATGAAGTTTTACAACGCTGGCAAAATGTGAAAGATTTTGTGGGCGGAAGCGTTAACTCTCTAAGTAACTCAGCACAACAAGCTGGTGAGTCTTTAAAGACAACAGCCACTACAACAACTGATAAAGCAATTGATACAGTTACAACAAGTTTAGAGCAAACTTGGCAAACTGCTGATAAATTTAAGAGTACAACATCGGGTGCAGTTAAAGATGCAATCGCATCTTCTGCAAGTGATTGGTTAACACAACACCCGATATTTTTTCGGTTATTTCAAATACTAGGTTGGGGAGCTAATCACCCAATTATTAGTATAGTGATTTTGCTGTTTGCACTTGCTCTAATTTGGAGCATCATCAAAGCAATTGTCCGCTTAATTGAGACTGCTAGTTGGTCAATACTCAAAGTTCCGTTAAAATTGCTTCAGGCTTTGATTAAAGTTAGTTTTCTATCCTTAACTCAAGTTGGGAGTTTTGCTGTTCAACGAATTACAGGTGCCAAAACAACTGATAACCTGCCTACTTTACTACCTGAAAGTTTTCAACAAAATAAACAACAACGATTAGCAGAAATTTCTAGTCGTTTGGAAGCAATTCAAAAAGAACAACATGAGCTTTTACAAGAAGCGGCAGATTTGATTGCTACCGACACAATTGATATAGAAATATCAAAAATTAAACAGCTAAAAAGCGCTGAATCACATCTTGGCTAAGTTCGGCTGTGGAACCGGAGGCGACAATACCACCTTTTTGCATGGCGTAATAATAATCAGCCTGACGGACAAAGTGTAAATGTTGCTCTACTAACAACACCGAAATACTTTTAGTTTCGACGATGCGACGGACTGCGGCTTCAATTTCTAGGATGATCGAAGGTTGAATACCTTCGGTAGGTTCATCTAAGACGAGTAATTGAGGTTCTCCCATTAAAGCACGTGCGATCGCTAATTGTTGCTGCTGTCCTCCACTTAAATCACCACCCATCCGCAAAAGCATGGTTTTTAACACCGGAAATAAACTAAAAACTTCCTCTGAAATTTCTGCTTTTTTTACTGGTTTGCGTCTAGCTTCCAACCCCAGCAATAGATTTTCTTTAACTGTCAACCGAGGGATAATCTCTCGTCCTTGGGGGACATAACCAATTCCCAACTTTGCCCTTTGGTCTGGAGATTTAGAGTTGATTAATTCTTCAGCTAAATTAATAGTACCGCTGCGGGGTTTTAGTAAACCCATGATAGTTTTGAGTAAGGTAGTTTTTCCAACACCATTGCGTCCAATTAGGCAAACCATTTGCCCAGATGGTACGCTCAAATCTACATTGCGGAGAATATGGCTTTCGCCGTAATAAACGTTAAGATTAGAAATTTTTAGCATAAAATAAATTTTAACTATTTAGCTTTGATATCAAGTCTCTAACTAGCGATCGCTCTGTTAATAAATAATTAACCACAGTTTATTAAAAGTCTGGTTAATCCCTTATGATACCTGATTGCGAATGCAACTAATACCAAAATGCGACAAATACACCATTTGTAGAGACGCGATTCATCGCGTCTTGACCCAAGCATGTATTATCATTATTGAATTGGTATAAGTAGAGGTAATATGAAAGGCTGATAGCCATTTCCATAATCTGGAAATAACGTATGCACGTTTCAAGGAAAGAATATCTTACTTATCTCTGCAAGAATCGCTATCGCTTAACAAAATGGCTTGCATTAAATAATCGAATGCAAGATGCTAAAAATAGCACCTCGCAAACCGTACCACTTGGCAATCAAAGAGCGCTAATTCCGATTAAACAACCACAAAATTGTTGACACTGACTGACAATCCAGTAGATAGTTGTGCAAATTTTACCTGAGTGAACCCAGAGGCACTGCCATCAAGGTCAAAGAACAGTCCACCTGTAGCACTGTTATAGATAAATCGTTGATTGCTTGTCGTTGCAGATGTTCCGAGGGTAAACTGACTTGTCTTAAGTGAACCTGATGATAACCCGCCGCCAAAGCCAGCAGCCGATACCTGAATTAGTTCATTAGTAGCGTTGAAGTCATAAATACTGTCAACACCTTTACTGTAACTATTGAAAACAAAGGTATCAGTACCAGTTCCTCCATAGAGGGTGTCATTACCAAAACCACCTATCAGGATATCATTCCCACTGCCACCATAGATTGTGTTCTTACCAAAGGCGCTAGAGGCAGAGATATAATCATTGCCAGCGCCACCATCCAGTAAGTTATCACCTTTTGAATTACTAGCATTCAAGTTATCGTCCCCAGTACCACCATTAAGAGTGTTTTTACCAGACGAGCGAGAATCGTATGTTACCGAAACGTCGCGGGGTGAGTTCGGGTCGCTAGGAGTGTATTTGAAGTAGCCAGAAATGGAGAGATAATCATTGCCATCACCCCCAGAGAGCAAATTATCGCCTGTTGAACCGCCAGCACTCAAGGTATCCTTACCTGCACCACCGTTGATAGTGTTCTTACCAGACGAGCGAGAATCGTAGTCTTGGTAGTTACCTCCTTCGTAGTAGCCAGAGATGGAGATATTATCATTGCCATCGTCCCCAGAGAGCAAATTATTGCCTGTTGAACCGCTAGCACTCAAGTTATCATCACCTGCACCACCGTTGAGAGTGTTCTTACCAGACGAGCGAGAGTTGTATTCGTAGTCTGGGTAGCTAAAGCTTTGGTAGCCAGAGATGGAGAGATAATCATTACCATAGCCCCCAGAAAGCAGATTATTGCCAGCAAGCGAGTCATTCCCCGTACCACCAATGAGGGTATCATCACCCGTACCACCAATGAGGGTATCATCACCCGCACCACCTCGCAGCAAATCGTTTCCACTCAAGCCATCGATTTTGTCATTACCGCCTTGCCCATTAACTACATCATTTGAGTCCTCTAACCCCGTAATGTTATTGTTGAGGTCATTAAGAAAAGTTACTGTGTTCTTGATACCCAAGCTAGTATCAGTAGAATCGGAATCGAGGACATTAAAGCTGTCGGTGATGCTATTTTGCCCGTCAAACAGGATATTACCAAGAGCTGGTTTTGCTCCAGAAGCTTTCAGATTCTCCAAGTTTTCTAGTTTGAAGTTTTGCAGGATAACTATGGCATTATCATTCCCTGCAAAGCTGATTTCTAGATCGTTGCCATTCTGAATCAGCAGTAAATTTCGAGCAGTTAATCCTGTACCCTGGAATTTGATGGTGTCCACTTCAGCAATAACTGCTGCTGTCGGGTTAGTTCCTTTACCTATGCCGCCGAAATCAGTGATTGTATCAGTGCCGTCGCCTAAGTCGTAAACAAATTTATCCTTGCCACCGCCACCAATGAAAGTATCATTCCCAGTACCACCGATGAGAGTATCATTCCCAGTACCACCCTGAAGTAAGTCGTAGCCGCTGGTTCCAATGATATTTGCCATAACTTTTACCTATCTGATTCCATTTTTTCAGTAATTTCAGTTCTCAACTTTGAATTTAGTGCTGTTTTCGGGCACAAAATACTCACCAAAATTGATGTTTTCGGCATACTTTATACCTTAACAATTAGGAACAGTAATATTTATCAAAGATTCACCCTATGACAAGCCTAAAAGGGAAGGGGAGTAAGATTCAAAACCTCTCTCCTTTGAGGCTACGGTATACGGGAGCAATGCCCTAACAGTGAGATGGGTAAGTAGGAAAGGCAGGGGAAGAGAAAGAAATAAGTGTATAAGCAATCCGTTTCAGTAGTAAAAAGTACTCTTGTTTGTCTCTTTACTGCCCCTGCTCCCCCTGCCTATTTCACGAGGATTTTACTTTTTCGTGTTGCTCCCACGGTATACACAC
>CAXUOL010000148.1:0-11547 GCA_964252435.1 uncultured Nostoc sp. | reverse complement strand
CCTTGGACATTTCATCGCGATCGCTCAAATTCATACTTCAATTATGCAACGCCCAAATTATTTTAAGCGATCGCTCCGATGAGTGTTTGCATCATCGCCCCAGAAACTCTATTCTGTCAGAATATCAAGTTTAGCCAGTCTTCTTAAGCTTTGTTCTGGGTTGCCAGTTGCGGCCATTGGTTTAAATCTGGTATATTCCCAGTCAAAAAACTCAAAAGCGATCGCTCACAGATAAATATCTGCAATATCCAGCCAAAGAACCCAGGATAATGAATCATAATTAATCTCTATAGCTTTGAGTTATCAGCTATCAGCCACCAGTTACCAGCCGGAAGCTGAGATGCCGAATACTCAAGGCTTTTGATTCAACTTAACGAATTGACTATGAATTCTGAACAAATCAAAAATTCTCTAAATATTTCGCCAGCAATACGTGTGGGAGTACTGGGTTTCGGCGGACTTGGACAAGCAGCCGCCAAGGTAGTTGCTGGTAAACAAGAAATGATTTTAGTCGCAGCAGCAGACCAAAAAGGCTACGTTTATGCTGCTGAAGGTTTAAATACTGAAAAATCCATTGCAACTTATCAGTCCCAAGGTTCAGTGGGTTATTTAGAGCCAATTGGTACATTAACAAATCAAAGTATTCAGGATTTAATCGAAATAGCTGAAGTAGATGGGTATTTTTTGGCTTTACCTAACCTGCCAAATGACTTTATTCCCAATGTCGCCAAGGAATTTATCAAATCTGGTTGGCGTGGGGTACTAGTAGACGCGATTAAACGCACCACTGCTGTAGAACAACTCCTAGCGATGAAGGAGGAACTGCAAGCCGCCGGGATTACTTATATGACAGGATGCGGTGCTACCCCTGGACTATTAACAGCAGCAGCAGCTTTAGCCGCCCAAAGTTACGCCGAAATTCATCAAGTTGAAATTACCTTTGGGGTAGGAATTGCTAACTGGGAAGCTTACCGCGCCACTGTTCGGGAAGATATAGGTCACATGCCTGGTTATACAGTAGAAACTGCGAGGGCGATGACTGACGCACAAGTAGAAGCACTACTAGATAAAACTAATGGCGTGCTGACCTTGACAAATATGGAACACGCTGATGATGTGATGTTAGAAGTCGCGGGGATAGTAGGGCGCGATCGCGTTACAGTTGGTGGTGTAGTCGATACCCGCAATCCCAAAAAGCCTCTCAGCACCAATGTGAAGGTAACAGGACGTACCTTTGAAGGGAAGATTTCTACCCATACCTTTACTCTGGGAGATGAAACCAGCATGGCGGCAAATGTCTGTGGACCTGCTTTTGGCTATCTCAAAGCTGGCAGACAATTGCACCAACGCGGCATCTATGGAATATTCACCGCTGCCGAAATTATGCCCCAATTTGTTAGGTAAATAGGGAATGGGGAAGAAGCAAGGGAGCAGGGGAGCAGAGTCGCAGAGCAGAAATTGCACTACCTTTTCCCTCTCTCCCCCCTGCACCCCGCCCCTCTGCCTCTTTTCAATCCCCAATGCCCAATTCTTATAATGGTATTTATAAAGAAGGGGAAGGTGGGGGCCCCACCTTCCCCTTTAACATGAGTCCCTTTTATTTCAGCGCTGATAAATCGGAGGTAAGTGTGACCACTACGGTACACTGGCAGGAACGAGTTGGTAATCAAAGAGATTGGATTTGGCGTGGCTGGCAAACCCGCTACACTTACATTCGCCCTAGCCACAATCGCCACAAGACAACGCCCCTAATTCTATTACATGGCTTTGGCGCTTCCATTGGTCATTGGCGACATAATTTAGAGGTGTTGAGTGAGTATCACACAGTTTACGCCATAGATATGTTGGGTTTTGGCGCTTCTGAAAAAGCCGCAGCTAATTACAGCATTGAACTCTGGGTTGAGCAGGTTTACGATTTCTGGAAAACATTTATCCGTCAACCAGCGATATTAATAGGCAATTCCAACGGTTCACTGATTTCGATGGCTGCCGCCGCCACTCATCCCGATATGGTATTGGGTATGGTGATGATGAGTTTACCCGACCCGTCATTAGAACAAGAAGCAATTCCTCCTATGCTGCGTCCACTTGTCACAGCAATTAAAAATGTTGTTGCTTCGCCGTTGATACTTAAACCTGTATTTAACTTCGTCCGCCGTCCTGGGGTGCTGCGTCGCTGGGCTAGTCTCGCCTACGCTAACCCAGAGGCGATTACCGATGAACTGATCGAAATTTTAGCAGGGCCTCCCCAAGACCGGGGTTCTGCGAGGGCGTTTAGTGCTTTATTCAAAGCTGCGATCGGAATTAATTTTAGTCCTAGTGTCAAGACAGTATTACCAACCTTAACAATTCCCATGCTTTTAATTTGGGGACAAAAAGACCGATTTGTTCCACCAGCCCTAGCTAGCCAATTTGCCCAATATAACGAAAAGTTGGAACTGCTGAATCTGGAGGATGTCGGGCATTGTCCCCATGATGAATGTCCAGAACAGGTTAACCAAGCGATTTTAGATTGGATTGAGAGAGGAGTTAGGAGTTAGGAGTTAGGAGTTTGGAGTTTGGAGTTTGGAGTTAGGAGTTTGGAGTTTGAATTCTTCCCCTGCTGCCTCATCTCCCTCATCTCCCTCAAGCTTCTGCCTTCTAGCACCTAGCCAATCGTCGCTTGGTTAGTGTCAACATCTGTAGCACCATTTACAGAACGCGCCACAGAAACCATTTTGTTGAGAATTTCTTGACTGGGGACTTTACCTTTCAACACCACAGTGCTACCCGTCTGAGCAACCCAAAGGGTATTAACATCGTCGAGTTGGGGATCTTCATCAAATGCCAACGCTACCCGCTTTGCTAAACCACTTTGGTCATATTCTCCGCTTAATCCTAGACGTTCTGGGGGTATTGATTGCGTAGCACTAGCGACATCACTACTAGGAGCTTGCTGTATAGCCTGTGGAGCCGGATTTACTTCTGCATTTTGAGGTTTTTCCATTCCAAACAATCTTTGTAACCAACCCATAAAAAATTGTCTCCTATTAGAGGCTTATAAAATCTGAGTATAAAAGCTTTACAACAAATGCTGCATCTGTCAACAAAAAGATATACATTCAATCAAATTCTTGCTTGCAGTATGATTTCTAAACAATTTCTCGATTGAGAATGCAATGAGTGCAGCTGTTAAGTTTACAATAGGAGGTCGCACTGAAAATTTAGTGCGGTAGTAGGTCTAGCGTTTCCCTTTGCTAGTGTCTGCATTACTCAATTCCTGCTCTAGCCTCTGTTGGCGAAGATGAAACATACCCTTTCAGTTCTTGTAGAAGATGAGGCGGGTGTTCTTTCCCGCATTTCTAGTTTATTTGCGCGTCGCGGCTTTAATATTGAAAGCCTTGCTGTTGGTCCTGCTGAACAAGGAGGAGTCTCCCGAATTACAATGGTTGTCCCTGGTGACGATCGCATTATCGAGCAACTCACTAAGCAACTGTATAAATTAGTCAATGTCTTGAAAGTCCAAGACATTACCGAAACTCCTTGTGTCGAGCGGGAATTGATGCTTTTGAAGGTGAATGCTAGTAGCAGCAATCGCTCAGAAGTGATCGAATTGTCTCAGATTTTCCGGGCGCGAGTCGTGGATGTAGCGGAAGATTCTCTCACCTTAGAAGTTGTGGGAGATCCAGGTAAAATGGTAGCGATCGTGCAAGTATTACAAAAATTTGGTTTAAAAGAAATCGCCCGCACTGGCAAAATTGCCCTAACTCGTGAGTCGGGTGTGAATACCGAGTTACTCAAATCTTTGGAAGCAAAGGTTTAGTTGGGAATTTAAATCAAGACTCAGAAATACTCAACCGCAGCAGAAGTCATAGTGGCAATTGTTACTATGACTTCTGCTTAAGGATTAACAAAAAACAAATATCCAACTAACCTTCAATTTTGGCGATCGCATATTCTGGTGAGACATTACCATAAATCACAGACATAATCCCTGGCAGGTATTCATCCATCATCGTCACATTGGCGTAAACCACCCGTTGAATAAGTGCAAAACTGAGTCTGTCACCTTCGACATCAATGCTGGTTTTGTAACTAATTTCACCATCAGTAAAATCTAGCTCCAAGTTGCCGATAATCATACCAGAATTAGCTCTAGTGATAAACTCTGCTACAGCCAGCCGCTTATTTTCTGGTGCGTTGACTGGACAAATTGAATAAAAAACGAATTGATTTTGTTCACTTCTGGCTCTAGCGTAACAATTCCATTTGCCATTTTCACCTTGAAAAGCTATCTGTAAAGCTGGCTGTCCTGGAAGTTGTACAAACGGCCAATCATCAGCTTGAAAAAAATTGATTATTTCTTCAAAAATACTACCATCTGTAGAATCTGAGGGCAAAGTTGCCTCTATTTTTTGTGTTATCTCATCTGTGTTAATATCAGCGAATTCAGTCAAAAATTTATCAATTCCTTCTAGCATTTTGGCAGCAGATTTTTGAGTTTTAGCTGACAAATTCGCCTCAGTCCAATCTTTAAAAAAGTTGACAATACCTTCAGCAATTCCTTCACTGTTCGTGCTTGTTTGAGCAATATTTTCTGGACTAATATAAGACCAAAGGGTACGATAGCCGATTTCGCTTGATTCTTGTTGCTGTTTAACAGATAAACCCAACCAACTTTCGGTGAAGAGGATTTGGTTATCGGGTTCTTCTTGGCTTAAATTCAGGATATATTTTGCCGTTTCATCAATGTTGACGGCGTGTTCTGCTAGTAGTGGTAATAAATCGGGTTTAAGGCTGGTTTCGATGGTGATGTCTGGTTCGCTGAGGAATTTACCAGATGATAGGGGGTTACGCGCATCTGGTTTGAGATTGAATAAAGCTGCGGTGTCGATTTGTTGGTATAGTTGTGAATTGACTTGAAAGGTGAGACGACACTCGATGAGTTCGTTGTTTTGTTTGGTGAGAGTGAGGGCGATCGCGCGAACGGTTAAGGGAGATTGGGAGGAGTCGTGTAGAGTTAGTTCGCTGTCTAATTGATGATTTTTAGTCTGATCTACCATATCCTATAAATTTCTGCTTGCATTAGCGACAACTTGAAAGGCACTGCGGCTTGAATTTTTAGCATTGTGGCTCGATATAATTTCTCCGTCCCTGTATTCATTTTTATATTCAGCCTTCTCTTCTAATTCCAAATATTCTTCAGGGGTGTAGTAGCGTTTTTCTGTTTGTAAAACCATATTAATTAACTCACCAAATGGGGGAATGGTTCTGTTATCAATAGCGTAACGTACCCGAAAGATAGCGAAAATAAATATTTTTGTTATACAAATACGATTGCAGACAATGTAACAATAGCGATCGCAAGCCAATACTTTTAGCCATACCCACCAGTGAACGCCCCTACCAATATCTCTGCACAAACTCAGAATCGCAAAGCCGATCACATTCGCATCTGCTTAGAAGAAGATGTTCAGTGCGATCAAATCACCAATGGATTAGAACGTTATCGTTTCACCCATTCTTGCTTACCCGAACTCAACCACAACGATATTGATATCAGTACAACTTTCCTGGGAAAAAACCTTGACGCACCCTTGTTAATTTCTTCCATGACTGGCGGAACAGAACAAGCCGCAATTATTAACCAACGTTTGGCCCAAGTCGCACAACACTACAAAATTGCAATGGGTGTCGGTTCCCAGCGAGTAGCAGTAGAAAAACCCCAGGTGGCTGATACTTTTGCTGTCCGCAAGTATGCCCCTGACGTTCTACTATTTGCAAACTTGGGGGCTGTGCAACTTAACTACAAGTACGGCTTAGATGAATGTTTGCGCGTAGTTGATATTTTAGAAGCTGATGCTTTGATTTTACACATTAACCCTCTACAAGAATGCATTCAACCCAAAGGTGATACTAATTTTCGGGGTTTGCTTGACAAAATTTCTGTATTATGCTCAAAATTGCCAGTACCAGTGATTGCAAAGGAAGTTGGTAACGGCATTTCAGCAGCGATCGCCCAAAAACTTATTGCCGCTGGGGTAGCAGCAATTGATGTCGCGGGTGCGGGCGGTACTTCTTGGGCAAAAGTAGAAAGCGAACGGGCAGAAAATCCTTTACAACGTCGTTTAGGGAGAACGTTTGCCGATTGGGGTTTACCGACAGCAGAGTGCATTACAACTATTAGAGCGATGTCTACGACGGGCTACGCCTACACCAAAGATTTGCCCTTAATTGCTTCGGGAGGTTTGCGTCATGGATTGGATGTTGCAACTGCGATCGCCTTGGGAGCAGATATAGCTGGTTTAGCAATGCCTTTTTTGCAAGCAGCAGCAATATCAGAGACAGCAGTAGCGGAACTCGCTGAAGTATTAATTGCCGAAATCACCACTGTCTTATTCTGCACTGGCAATGCTACCTTGTATCAGTTAAAGCACTCTGGCAGTTTACAGCGCATAGAATAAATTAAGTAGGTCATTAGTCATTAGTCATTTGTCCTTTGTCAATGCCCCATGCCCAATTCCCATTCCCAATAACTAATGCGTAATTTTATCAAACAAACTTTTGCTAGTTTAGTTGGCACCTTATTAGGACTAATTATTTTCGCTAGTCTAGGAACTACTGGACTATTCTTGCTAATATTGGCTGCTAGCTCGTCTAAAGATACTGGGCCTTATGTGAAAAATAAGTCAGTGTTGGTTTTTGACTTGTCAATGAAAATTACTGATGGCGAACCTAGTTCAGGTGAACTGTTTCAAAACACAATATCAGGTGTGGATGAAGATAGAATGGCACTCCGCAAGGTTGTGGAAACTTTGGAAAAGGCACGGCGCGATCCGCGCATTGTCGGGATCTATGTGGATGCAACGAACACAAGCCAAACTGGTAACGTCGGCTATGCCTCTCTAAAAGAAATTCGGAAAGCGCTAGAGCAGTTTCGTGCTGCGGGGAAAAAGATTGTTGCTTATGGCAGTGATTGGAGTGAAAAGGAATATTACGTTAGTTCAGTGGCAGATTCCATTGTCCTTAATCCTCTGGGAATGATGGAAATCAACGGTTTGAGTTCACAACCAATGTTTTTAGCGGGAGCATTGCAGAAATATGGTATTGGCGTTCAAGTCGTGCGAGTCGGGAAATTTAAAGGGGCAGTGGAACCGTTTATTCTCACAAAATTAAGTCCAGAAAACCGCGAACAAACTCAGAAATTGTTGAATGATGTTTGGGGAGAGTGGCGCACTGCTGTCGGCGCAAGTCGGAAAATTGAACCCGATAAATTGCAATCGATCGCAGATAATCAATCCTTACTAGAAGCCACACAAGCCAAAACCAGCGGTTTAGTCGATCGAGTACAATACCCCGATGAAGTTGTCGCTGACCTGAAAAAGTTGACAAATAGCGATAAAGAAGACAAAACATTCCGACAAATTAGCCTGAATAGCTACGCCCAAGTTTCTGGTAAATCTCTGGGTGTAGAACGTAACTCCAAAAATCAAATCGCCGTTGTTTATGCTGAAGGCGAGATTGTCGATGGTAAAGGAGAAGATGGGCAAGTAGGAGGCGATCGCTTTGCCAAAATCTTCAACAAACTACGACAAGATAAAGATGTGAAAGCTGTTGTATTACGAATTAATAGTCCTGGTGGTAGCGCTACCGCAGCCGAAGTCATGCAGCGAGAAGTGAAATTAACTCGTGAGGTAAAACCAGTTGTAGTGTCAATGGGTGATGTCGCCGCCTCTGGTGGTTATTGGATTGCTAGCGACTCTAATCGCATTTTTGCAGAACCAAATACCATTACGGGTTCTATAGGGGTGTTTGGGATCTTATTCAATGGGGAAAAGCTGGCCAGTAATAATGGTATTACTTGGGATTCGGTGAAAACCGCACGCTATGCTGATAGTCAAACAGTTTCGCGTCCGAAATCGCCTCAAGAGTTAGAAATTTATCAGCGCAGTGTTAACCGGATTTATAATATGTTTCTGAATAAAGTTTCTCAAGGTCGGAAACTCCCAGAACAAAAAGTTGCAGAAATTGCCCAAGGAAGGGTTTGGTCGGGTGAGGCGGCCAAAGAAATTGGTTTGGTGGATGAAATTGGTGGTTTGAATACTGCGATCGCATACACTGCCAAGCAGGCGAAACTAGGAGAAGACTGGGAAGTCCAAGAATATCCTCGCACTAGCAGTTTCGGAGAACGCTTTTTTGGGCGTGCAACAGAAGAGGCGCGGAATGCTTTCGGAATTGAGGGGGCGCAACTCAAATCAGCCAATCCCCTCACCACCGAATTTCAGAAATTGCAACAGGAAGTAGAGATTCTGCAAAAGATGAACGATCCACAAGGGGTTTATGCCCGCTTGCCTTTCAACTTGAAGATTGAGTAGATATTTTTTTGAGCATCAGTGGGCAAAAACTCAATACAGTTCAGATAAACCCAAAACGCAGCTTGTAGAGACGCGATTTATCGCGTCTTGAAAGACCAATTATCTACACCAATAACCCTTAACCCAAGCGTATTAGGCAAAACTTAGCGAATACTAATTTGTGAAACTATAGCGGTTCTTGCTTGGGTGCAGTACAGTTTTGACCTCTCTCCAAACCTCTCTCCTAAAAGGAGAGAGGCTTTGAATCTTACTCCCCAACGCTAGAAGGGAAGGGGCTGGGGGTTAGGTTTGTATTCCATGCAATTGGGAACCGCTATAGTTTTGAGGCTTTGTAGTAAGGATTTTAGTCTTTGTTTTCTCAGGACTATAAAGTCCTTGCTACGAAATTGTGTACCTATCAATTTGAAGATAAACTACTACGGCGAGGCGCATGAGTTTGGCTCGCCAACCATAAACCAGCTGACATTTGCTGCCTGGATGTGTAAAGTAGTTTAAAGTCAATTACAATTTCCAACCTTTGACAGAATTTTAGATTTGGAATTTTGCTGAAGCAGACTGGTTAAACAGTGGCTCAAGTATGGAAAAATCTAAAATTTTTTATCCAGACCAAGTGTATTTACATACCAATCCAATTTAAAGTCTAAAATACGAAATTGAGTAAAACATCCATCTATGGCTAGAAAAACACAACGCCTTTTGCTACTAATTGTTTCTTGTAGTATCACTGGTGTAATTTTAGGAGGTACTGCCGGTTGGGCAGAAAGTAATCTCTGTTTGGATGAGAGTAAGGTTACAAGCGAGTGCCTAACCCAAGATCCATTCCAAAAAACTATCCAAGGAATGAGTACTGGATTGTTAGCTGGGGCTGGGGCTGCTTTTGGTGCAGTCTGGCAGTTACGGAATGAAGATTGAGCATGAACTACCACTAACCCGAAACTTCGGGTTAGATTAGGTTTCTATGAACCTATCCCACTAATAATATCTGTGCTACAAAGCTTAAGCTTATTGAGAACTGAAAACGAAAAATTAAGGTTTCAAGCACATTTTACAAAAAGAAGTAGAGATTTTTAGAATAGTGGGATAGGTTCATCTGTTGCAGCTAACACTTCGCTGCAACAGACTGAATCGATATCTGGGTTGGGATGCAAAGAAGCAAACGTCTGGACACATTTGCATTGTTGATGCCTTATAGAGAGGCCCGTTATCGAGTATGAAGTTCGGGAGGTAAAAAAAACGGAGCGCGATCGCAAAAACGGAGAAACCACCGTGAGGCGGTTGGCTGGCGATACCAAACGAATTAAACGCAACCGCAGCCGCGACACTTTCAAAATGAGGTTAGGAATGGGTACTGTTCTGGAACAGTCGGGGGATGGACTTGTTGAAAAACCGAGCGGTTCAGCCTTGTGTAGAATCAGCCTGTGGCAGTACGTCCTAACCGGCGTAGAAACTGGAAGGCTACCAGAAAACGAACTGACCAAGGAACTGATTGACTACCGCGACTCACTCAAAGCTAACGTCAGCGAACAAGGCGAGAAACTGTTAGGTGGTAAGCACATCCAAGGCAAACTGATGAGTAAAGTAGTAAACCTACTGTTCCAGGAATTGTGTAAATTCCTTTGACCTGATGTCAAAACCCTTCATACTAAATGAAGGGTTTTCAAACTTGATAAACTTTCAGTTACCCTGAATAATCACAGATAAAGCAGCTTTGGCGTCTTCGTGCGAGAGAATAAATATAAAATATGGCGATCGCAATCGATTTTGGTACTAGCAACACAGTCATTGCTCGTTGGAACCCCGTAACCCAGCAGCCAGAAACCCTGACTCTACCAGGCTTATCAATTAAACAAAGTCTCAATCCGCCACTGATTCCCAGCTTGGTTTATGTTGAAGACGCAAGTCAAAATCAAGTCTTAGTCGGGCAACAAGTACGCGATCGCGGTTTTGACCTTAAAGGCGAAACGCGATTTTTCCGCAGCTTTAAACGCGGTATTGGTGCAGATATTCAAGGTTTCTTACCCGAATTAGATGGGCAAGTTGTCACCTTTGAACAAGTAGGGCAATGGTTCCTTACTCAAGTAATTGAAGAACTAGCGCCCCTAGAAGGTGGGTTAGATTCTCTCGTGTTAACCGTACCCGTAGACAGTTTTGAAGCTTATCGTCACTGGTTGGGAAAAGTTTGTCAAGCCCTTCCCGTCGAACAGGTGCGAATGCTAGATGAACCTACAGCCGCCGCTTTGGGTTATGGCTTGGCAGATCGAGAAATTCTTTTGGTGATTGACTTTGGTGGCGGTACTTTGGATTTATCCCTTGTCCGGTTAGATCGAGGTGTCCAAGCAACCACCAAACCACTCGGATTTATCCTCAAGTGGGGTAATAAGTCTCTGGCTGAAGATTCAAAACAAAAAGTTAAAACAGCCCGTGTCTTGGCGAAAGCTGGCCAAAATCTGGGCGGAACTGATATTGATAATTGGTTAGTAGATTACTTTGCCAAAACTCAAGAGTTGGCGGTAAGTCCCTTGACAACAAGATTGGCAGAACGGGTGAAAATTCAGCTATCAACTCAAAATCAAGCTAGTGAAGTTTATTTTGACGATGAGACATTTGAAAGTTATGAACTGGAACTAAACCGCGATACTTTTGACAATATCCTCAAAGAACACGCCTTTTTTGAGTTATTGGATGAGTCGATGACAACACTGTTGCAGCAAGCAAGAAGGCAAGGAATAGAACTTCCAGATATTAATGCAGTTTTGTTAGTTGGTGGAACTGTGCAATTGCCAGCAGTGCAGACATGGATCAAACAGTATTTTGAGCCAGAAAAAATCCGTTGCGAACGTCCCTTTGAAGCGATCGCTCAAGGTGCATTACAGTTAGCACAAGGGATACAAATCAAAGACTTTCTATATCATAGTTATGGTATCCGCTACTGGGATCGTCGCAACCAGCGTCACAAATGGCATTCTTTAATTAAAGCTGGACAAGCATATCCAATGAGTCAGGCAGTAGAATTAGTCTTAGGTGCTTCTGTAGAAAATCAGCCCAGTATTGAATTAATTATGGGAGAATTGGGAGCAGATACAGGTAGTACTGAAGTTTATTTTGATGGCGATCGCTTAATTACTCGCCGTATGGACAATAATGAAACCAGCGTCAAACCCCTCAACGATCAAGAAGGTGCGAGGACAATTGC
>CAXUOL010000147.1:0-11551 GCA_964252435.1 uncultured Nostoc sp. | reverse complement strand
GTCGCTTATAGTTTGAGTATTATGTGAAATCAAGTAGGCATAATTTATGAGTGTGAGAGTGAGTCAGTCAAAAATGATTATAGTTACGTCGCAATCGAGGAGCAAAGGCGATGAGTGAGAGTATGGCATTTATCGGCGGGGTTGCCGTAGCTGGGCTGGCGGCTCTCGTATTGCTCAAAGGAACAAATAGCCCCCTACAATCTAACTTCGCTGTTGCTCCACAAATCCCAGGTGTAGTCGCGCCCCAAGGAATGCAGCCACAAATGTATCCTTACGGGCCTTATGGGCAACCAATGTATCCCAATCAGGTTCAGCCACCGAATGCTACTAATACTGACCAGCGCCAAGAGATGGAGAAGTTGAACACGCAGATGCAGCTGGAACGTTTAAAAAACGACAATGAACAGCTAAAGTTGCAAAATCAACAACTCCAGGGCCAAGTCCAAAATTTCAATACTCAGCAGCAGTGGCAATTAGCCCAGCAGAATAACCAACCAAAAACAGCAGCAACATTCCAACCGCAAAATGCTTGGTGGTCTTCACCCGTGCTTTGGGCTGTGGGAGGCGCAACTCTCACTATTGGTGGTGGTGTTGTTGTCGCTGGAGTATTGGCTTTGTTCTCACCACGGCAGCGTCCAGCCCGTACTGTACAAGTTATTCACCCTTACCAAGGAAATACACCGCCCTTGGTTCCAGTCCGTCGGGCTGAGTTTCTACCTGCTTCGCGGATGGAAGCAAGACGAGTTGAAGCCCCAGAATACGACGAAATGCAGTAACAACAAAAAATATCGGATAAAGCATCTAGGTAAGAGATATACAGGGTAACACTGTTAAAATACTGCCTAGATGCTTTTTTTGTACATGAGTGATTAATCAAGCTCAAAAAGCGGATGAAACTCAAAAAACTGGCGATGTCTTCTCTGCGAGACGCTACGCGTAGCTTGCTTCTCCGTAGGAGTATGACGAGCTGCGCTAACGCCGCATTAATAATTACATTCGGTGTAGCTTGTAAATCTCTACTTGATAAGACTAGTACTGGCAAACAAGTACAAGTAAAACCTGTGGCTGAGGTTGCTATTTACGAGAAAAATAATGGTAAGCAACCAGTCCAGGCAGAACTTTTAGCTAAAATAGCTGCCGGATATGCAAAATTAGGACAACAGGATAAAGCCTCGAAGTTATTAACCCCAGCTATTCAGACTGCCAAAATAAATAAATCTATTCAAATCAAAAGCGATTTATTGGAAGAGTTGGGTATCATTTATGTAGAAATGGGACAATACGACAAAGCCCTTCAAGTAGCAAAATCTCTTCAAGTATACGAATCACTATACAAAGATATTGAGTTAAAACATATTACTACTCGCCTGGCACAAGCGGGACAATACGAAAAAGCCCTTCAAGTAGCAAAATTAGTATCAATAAATGGTATGTCTTCAAGTGAAGAAGATAGCATTACTTCTCAATCTACAGTCATGTCTGAAATTGCACTTAAGTATGCACAAACCGGGCAAAAGGCTCAAGCAGAACAGATATTAGTACAAGCACTTCAAAAAGCTAAAACCAGTGATTTGATGGCTGAAATTGCACTCAAATATGCACAATTTGGACAAAAAGCAAAGGCATTGCAAGTGCTAGCGCAAGCTTCGCAAAATGCAGAATATCCTGACAATATTGCTAAAGTGGCTGTTAAGTATGCACAAGTGGGACAGAAAGACAAAGCAGAGCAGTTATTAACTCAAGCTATTCAAAAAATCAGAAAGCCAAAAGATGGTGTAACTTTTTCGCAAGACTATTTTTTGACTGAAATCGCCGTTTCTTATGCAAAAGTAGGGCAATTTAACCAAGCTATAGAGATTGCCAAAACTATTTATTATCCTGGTTCTGAAGTATATAAAGACAAAGGCGCACATATTACGCCTGATGGTTTAATTAATGGCGGTACTTCTTTAGATGTGTTTTTGGAAATTGCTAAGAGATGTGCAGTAGCAGGGCGATATGAGCAAGCCTTGCAAGTGAGCCAGGAAATAAAGTGGACTAACAGTAAAAGCGAAGCATTGGGTGTACTTGCCCTTCAGTACGCAAAAAAGAGTCAATACGAGCAAGCTTTTAAAGTACTTAAAGAACTTGATAAACCTTATGTTAAAGTTTACAAATCCAAAGCGTGGGCTGATTTGGCTGTTGATTACGGAGCAAAGAGGCAATATGAGCAAGCTTTTAAAGTACTTAAAGAGAATGTTGAGTCAGACTCTAACAAAGCTTTGGCTTTGACTAAAATCGCTGCTCAGGCTACTCAAGTAGAACCATCTACTAAAGCAGAGCAGGTATTCTCCCAAGCACTTGAAGTTGCTAAAACTATCAAAAGCCGTGATGATAAAGTTAGGGTAATAACTGCGATCGCTATTGAGTACCCACAATTAAAACAAAAAGATAAAAGCGAGCAATTATTAGCGCAAGCCCTTCAAATTGCAGAAAATATACATCAATAAAAGATAAATTAGTTCAACATCGATAGGTAAAGGTAATAAGATTATCTATTATCTATTACCAATAGATGCTGAAATATTATAATTAGCAACCTTTGATTTCACAAACCGCCTTCAGGAGTTTCTGTAGCATTAGGACTTTCTTTTGTGACAGGTTGCTTAGTATCGGGAAGTTTCTGTTGGGTATTTTTCTGATTACCTTGATTTTGTAGCTCAGTTAGTGCCTGTTTTGCCAGATTTTCGGCTGCTTGTTTAAATAATGGTTCTATTTTATTTCGCCAATATTGAGTATTAGGCAACTTTTCTGGATGGTTTCTATAATCTAAAACTTTATCCCATTTACCATCATCTATTGCTTTGTTGATCTCATTAGATAACGCCTCCGCCTTCGCCCAATCTGACTGCCACTGGGCAATCATTTTGCGTGTCTCTTGGATACCAGAAGCAGCATTTGCCGGAATTGATCTCAAAAGTGCGATCGCTCCAATTATATCCCCTGAATCATACTTCTTTTTTGCTTGTTCGATAATATCGGCACTGTTATCATTAGGCTGCGATCGTTCTGATTTCACAGTATCGTCAGTTGACCCTTTCGGCTTTTCTGGCAATGGAGTTACTACATCCCTAGATTTTGGTTTTGGCTGGGGAATTGTTCGAGTCGCAATCAAGCTACTATCATCTACAATCCTAGTTGCAATACCCTTTTCGCGCAGGCAAGAACTCCATTGATCTTTATTGGCTATGACATCTGGGTGTGCCCAAGCCAAACCACCAGATTTAAGCTTAACTTCTATCCAACCTCGTTTTGTTCGCTTGCCAGTCACCTCGAAATTGGTGTTATTAGCAACAGTTTGCACAATATTATCAGAATTTATCGAACTAGGTTCAGAACGGATATTAGAATTTCCGACAACAACAGCCGAGCATTTGTTTGCTAAGGCGGTATCTTTACCTGTAAGATTTAAAGCTAAATTTTTTACATTTGGATATACATTTGCTACCAAGGCAGCCGCACCACCCGCCAGTAATATACCAATTAATATCGGCCAGGGGTCGGATTTACCAGAGTCTTTACGCGCAGGTTTAGCAGGGACAGGATTTGCTGGTGCAACTGCAATAGTTTGCAGTCGAGATACTTGAGGCTGAGATTTAGCTGTTTGGTAACTGGAATTGTTGGCGGCTTCTTGAGGTGTGGAAAGTGCAGGTACTGGATTAATCGCGTCTTTACACGCTTGCAGTGCTTCTGTAGCATTTTGGTAGCGGTCTTTGAAGTGATAACGCACCATCTTGGACAATACTGCCGCTAGTCGATGGTTCACAGTTACTGAATGCCGCCAGATAACTTCCCCCGTTTCTGGGTCTTCTTGCAATTCTGTTGGCTGTAATCCTGTTAATGCTTGAATGGCAATAATACCAAGGGAATAGATATCGCTGTTAGGGCGGGGTTTACCTTGCCCTTGTTCTGTAGGCATATAGCCAGGAGTGCCGATAACTACTGTCGCAGAGGGTTGTCCGCCCACTGTTATCAGTTGTGTACGCAGTTGTTTCACTGCTCCAAAATCAACTAAAACTAACTTATTATCTGAGGCACGGCGAATGATATTATCCGGTTTGATGTCGCGGTGAATCACGCCTTGGCGATGGACAAATTCGAGAATCTCTAGAACTTCTTGCAAAAGTTGAACTACCTGGCTTTGACTCCAGCGCTTACCAGGTATAAGTTCCTCAGCTAGGGTATGTCCTTCAATATATTCTTGTACTAGATAGAATTCTTGGTTTTCGTCAAAGTATGCCAGCAGCCTGGGTATTTGGTCATGGTTGCCCAATTTTTCTAAGGTTTCGGCTTCGCTGTTAAACAGGCGTTTAGCAGTATCAAAAACTCTGGGGTCAGTTCCGGGTTTGAGGTGCTTGACAACGCAAATGGGATTGCCGGGTCGCCTAGTATCTTGGGCAATGTAGGTTTGACCAAATCCTCCCATTGCGAGGACTCGAATTACTTGATAACGATGGTCTAGTAGCTTGCCGATCATATTCCCTCCCCAGAGTTATTACCTAATTTTCCAGCTGGTAATAAATATCTCCAAATTTTCTTCAATGAAATCCGCTATCTTGAGAAAAGATTTAGATTAAAAACGCAGCTTTTTAATAAACGCAGACTGTTTATTTTTCTTTTAGTGCCCCTGTTTATTACCAATGCCACCTAAAATAACAAACTCAGTTGCATGGCAGCAGGCTGAAATCCTCATGCAACCTGCTTTCATTCGCGTTATCGACAATATCCGCAAGCAGCTTGATGAATCTTCCTGGACGGGAACTTACCATGATGTCCTGATTTGGCCGCCTAGCACCACTGATGAAATCAAAGCATTGGTGACTGAGCTCTTGCAAGCAATGGAAACTGCAACACCCCAAGAGGCAGATGAAATCAAAGGAACTCTGGCTCGTCTGCCGATGCCCCATCCAGGATATCATTTACATTTGCAGCGTCAACAGCAAGAAGCGAGTATCGATTTGTGGGAACTGTGTTATCAGGTGTGTTTTCTTGAATACAGCCCAGAGAAGGAAACTGCTGATATTGATACTAGTTTAATCGATGAATTCGGTGAAGTGGATTGGTTGCGCTTGGATGCTAAGTCAAAGGAGTTCGTTGAGCAGGCGTTTGCTAAATTGCCAGAAGATTAACAAAATTAGGTGCTGCATCTACGCCCGTCGTAGACATCGCTCTCTCATTATCCGAACAGGGCGATCGCCTAGACGTGGGCGCTGCTGTAGCTGAAGCTGGCGCTTCTTCATAGACTCGTGGAAATCGGTCACGATCTTCTACAAGAGCAATGAAGTATTGGCTCTTGTACAAGTATTTTCAATTGCCAATTACACGAATGACTAATATTTATGTGTAATGTTTCAACTTGGGATGAGTTTGGGGAGGATGAAGGCAGAGTGGGCATTTCATGAGAATTGTTCAATAGATGGGGAGAAGAATCTCAAATTCAGTTCCCTCGGTGGGTTCAGAACGCACCGTCAAAGTGCCGCGATGTTGTTGGATAATCGAATAGCTGACAAATAACCCCAAACCTGCACCATGACCAATGGGTTTTGTTGTAAAAAATGGCTCAAAGATACGGTTTTGAAGACTCATAGGAATTGTACTATCTGTATTGGCGATTGCAATTCGTAACCTTTTAGTGTCTATTACTTCAGTGCGAATCCGAATTTCCGGGTTTTTACTTCTTTCGGGATTATCTCGAATCGCATCAATGGCATTGTTAATAATATTCAGGAAGACTTGATTCAACTGACTAGGATAGCAAGTCACCAGAGGTAAGTTGCCATACTCCTTGATGACGTGCAATTCGGGTTGATTTCCAGAAGCTGGCAAGCGATGTTGCAAAATTAACAACGTGCTTTCAATGCCACTGTGTAAGTCTACAGCTTTGATTTCGGCTTCATCTAAGCGAGAAAAGTTGCGTAAACTCAAGACAATTTGGCTGATGCGATCGCTACCCACCTTCATAGATTCTAAGATTTGTTTGGCATCCTCAAACAGAAAATCGAGGTCAATTTTTTCCCGCTTATCTTGAACAGCTAAACTAGGCTGGGGATATTCCTGTTCATAAAGTGTCAGCAAACTCATCATGTCTGCAATATAGTTTTCTGTGTGGGTAAGATTGCCCTTAATAAAATTAACTGGATTGTTGATTTCGTGAGCAATACCAGCTACCAGTTGACCTAGTGATGACATCTTCTCGCTATGAATTAATTGTCCTTGAGTTTGTTTCAATTGTTGCAAAGCTGACTCTAAATCTTGGGCTTTTTGGTTAAGAGCTTGCGTTTTCCGTTCTACCTCGGCTTCTAGGGTGTGGGAATAGTTTTCGGTTTGTTGATACAAACGAGCATTTTCTATAGAGATGGCAGCTTGGGTAGTTAGAAGTTGGAGAATCTCAATGCGATCGCTGGTGAAAGCACCCAAGGTTAAGTTGTTCTCTAGGTACAAAACACCAATGAGCTTTCCTTGGTGACTAATGGGAGTACACAAAACTGATTTGGGCTGATGAGTCATTATGTAGCGATCGCTTGCAAATTGCGCTACTGTACTCAAGTTTTCAAATACTGCTGTCTCTTGAGTTCGTGTGACTGCATAGATCAAACTTTGGGGAATTTCTTGGCATTTCTCCAAGGGAATTTCTAAGAACTTTACCTTTTGTTGATCAGCTTGAGCGACTATTAACCATTGTTCATCTTGGCGAATAATTAAATTACTGGTTTGTGCGCCGGCATTAGCGATGGCAATCTGCATCAAGATTGTCAACAGTTTCTCTAGTTCAATTTCTTGAGAGATTGCTTGTGCAGCTTTCATCACTGCTGGCAAATCTAACCATAAATTTTGGCTGCTATTGCTGCTATTGACGCTCCTCATTGAGGTTGAGGCGATGGTAGCTTCAGATGTAATAGCAAAGTTAGTAGGTTGGAGAATGGCTGCTAGTAGTTGGGGATATTGTTGTTCTAAATGTGCAACTTTCGCTTTTGCACCCCAATGGGCGTAGCAGTAGTAAGCTTGTTGCATATAGCTAGAGGCAACTTTATCTCTGCCCCAGGCAAGGTAAAATTTAGCTGCCAGTTCGTTGGCGAGGGCTTCTTCTTGGATGTAACCGTTGGCTTTGGCTTTGCCAATGGCGCGATCATACCAATCACCTGCTTGATAGTTTTTCCCTAAAATCCGGCATTTTTCGGACTCAATTAGGTCAACTTTATGTTGATAATTCATTGGTGCATGGTATGCCCATTGCTCCAGGGTATTTTGATGGGTTTCTATAAGGGTGAGAGTCTTAGCTTGCTCAATTTCTGACTGGGTAGAGTATACTGCCAAGTAGGTTAATCCCGCATAGAAATGGAAAAGCTGAGTAATAGTCAATCCTGCCACTGCCATCAAATAGAGTTGAACTTTGGCAATGTAATCTAAGGCATGGTTGTAGTTGCCAAAGAAATAGGCAAGCATTAGTTTGTAAATATAGACATCAGCGAGGGCAGTCAGATCATTATCTTGATGGTGCTTAGGAAGCATCAGCTTTTCATCGTAGGCAGTTTTGCTGAATAAATCCGGTTGACTAACAATTTCTCTCAAATTATGCACCACCTGTTGCATCATCTTCAGGTAAACCACAGGAGAATCTTGTTTTGCCTGGGCTAAGACGGCACAGTAATTTTCTATTTCTGGTTCCCAATCGTCCAGAGTCATTCCAGCGAAGAAATTATTACCAAAATAATTAACAATATTGTAGCCAGCACTTAGAAAATCACCTGTTTCCATTCCAGCGAGATAGCCCTCTTTTATCATTGGGATTGCTGCCCTCAGTGCTTCTTGACGGTGCTGGAGAAAAATGATAAACCAAAGTAAAGTTAAGGACTTAAATTCTCGTGCATTCAACTGATCGAGTAAGCTCAATGCTAATTGCCCAAAGCCATAGCCCTTTTCCACTTCTCCCAAAAAAGCACACAACACCATACCATAACCTACATACCCAGTGGTTGATGTGAGTGCATTACCGAATTGGAGTGACAGATTGACCATTATGGAGCAAACTAGAGGCATTAAAGCAGGATTCCCTTGAAAAATAGCTGGAAACAACATTGTCAACAGTTGCATCGCCGCCATTGTCTCTTGGTTGCTCATTACAGGTAGGTTAATCAGTTCCTCAATTTGTTTGTCTTGGAGTTGAATGGCAAGAGTTTTTAGTGCTTTGTTGGTTAAGGCTTCATCAGGTTCTGATGAGAATTCAATTCCCAACTGTACTAGGGCATTTTGTCCGACAGCGATCGCTTCTAACATTCGACTTTGGGCTGTCAATGCGCTAATTTGAATCTCATAAATCTTCACTTTGTCTAGAATTGTTTGGGCTGATTGTAAAACCTGGGTTGCTTTTTGTTCCATGTCTTCAAACTCACCATTCAAATAGGCGGACTCGGTAGCCGCTACATAAAGATTTAGGGTTAATTCATACTGTCTTTGCCAACAGTTGCTGGTGAGGAGATCGATCCCAATTTGTAAATAAACTTTGGATGTATTATAGGCAGTGGCATTTCTAGCTTTCCGCCCAGCTGATAAGTTAAGTTGAGCTAAAGCTTCCTGTTCTCTTGGTTGAGTAATTAAATCCTGACCTAAATTTAAATGCCCGACAATATCAAACAGCTTTTCTTCCTTTTCGATCTCTGATAAGTTGTTTTGGAGTAATTGACCAATTTTCAGATGAGTTGCCTGTTTTCGGTTTTCTGGAATCAGAGAATAGGCAGCTTGTTGAACGCGATCATGTAGAAACCGATAGGCTACGTTTTTCCTGTTACCAGTATTCCCATCTGCCTCATCGTGGTTCAAATAAAATTTATACACTTGAGTTTGTGGCAGAATCAATCCTTCCTGTAAGGCTTTCCACAAAACCACTGCCGTATTTGCTGGTGATTGTTCCCAAACAATTGCCAAAGTTGCTAAATCAAACTGACTCCCAATACAAGCTGCTAACTTGAGTACCTCTTGGGTTTCTCTAGGCAATTTTTGTAACTGCTGTCCCATAAACTCTACCACATCATCAGTCAGGGACAGGGCATTGATTTGGTCAATATCACATTCCCAATAGCCTTGGTCACAATTAAACTTAATCTTTCCATTTTCATGTAATACTTTAAGAAACTGCGTGATAAAAAATGGATTGCCTTGGGTCTTGCGATTAATTAATTCTGTCAGTGGAAGAGATAGCTCAATTGTACAATGCAAGGTATCAGCAACTAACTGATTCGTATCACTCAATGCCAGAGGTGAAAGGGTAATTGTATTAACAGTTTTTCCAGCTTTTTTAATTTCCTCCACCATCAAGCTGAATGGATGTGCCGCTTGTACTTCATTGTCTCGATAAGCCCCCAACAACAACAGATAGTTACTATCCTGTATTAGTAGTTTAATCAACTGTAGAGAAGCCAAATCTGCCCACTGTAAGTCATCTATAAACATCACTAATGGATGTTCTTTTGTTGTTAAAACGGCAATAAACTTTTGAAACAATAAGTTAAACCGATTTTGTGCCGCAGTTCCTAATAGTTCTGGCACAGGAGGTTGCTTACCAATAATTTGTTCCAGTTCAGGAATCATCTCAATCAAAACTTGTCCATTGCCGCCTAAAACTTCGAGAATCTTGGTTTTCCACTGCGCTAATTGTGTGTCAATTTCTGATAACAATTGTCTCATGAAATCTCGCAAAGCTTGTACAAAGGCAGATAGGGGAATATTGCGATTTAATTGGTCAAACTTGCCTTTAATAAAATACCCTTGTTGACGAGTAATTGGCTTATGAACTTCATTGACTACAGCAGTTTTCCCAATCCCAGAGAATCCTGCCACCAGCATCATTTCAGAATTACCATTGGCGATCCGTTCAAAAGCGGCGAGCAAGGTTGTAACTTCTGTTTCTCGCCCATAAAGTTTTTCGGAAATGAGAAAGCGATCGCACACATCCCGCTTGCCAATTTCAAAGTCTCTAACCTTACCAGTTTCTTTCAGTTGATATAAACATTTTTCTAAATCGTACTTTAAGCCCAAAGCACTCTGATATCTATCTTCAGCATTTTTCGCCATCAACTTCATGACGATATCTGAAAGCACCTGTGGTATTTCTTCCCTGTTCCCTAATTCTCTAGGCATTTTAGCAATATGACAATGCACCAATTCCATCGGCTCATCAGATGTAAATGGTAATTCTCCTGTTAATAACTCATAAGATGTCACACCTAAAGAATAAAAATCGCTGCGGTAATCTATCCCTCGATTCATTCTACCTGTTTGTTCTGGTGAAATGTAAGCGAGGGTTCCTTGTAAAATATTAGGATTTTTAATTTCTTGAGTTTCTTTAGGCAACAGAGAGGCGATACTAAAGTCGATTAGTTTAACTTCTTTTGTTTGGGGATGAATCAGGATGTTTGCGGGCTTGATGTCTTTGTGAATAACACAGCTTTGGTGTAAATCGTGGAGGATGTCGGTTAATTGGATGGCGATCGCTAAAAATTCAACAAGTGAGATGGTGCTGGGTTCAATGTATTCTCGTAAAGAAATTTCCCCCCGATCTTCCATCACCAAAATATAACCATTCCTATATGCTTCTAATGATAAAGGATGAATGATACCGGGAATATTGAGATTTTTGCTAATGGTATACTGGTTACGAAATTGCAGTAATTCGTTCAAGCTGGGATATTCAGATGCCAAAACTTTAATGACAACTGGAACTGCTTCTTGCTCTCGAATAGCTCGATAGACTCTGGTTCTGGAACCTACATACAGTTGGGAGCTAATTTTATATCCGGGGATAACGGGGGTGTGGGTTGCAGTCGTCATTTATACTTCCCTTCTAATATCAGCCTGTGTTTGTTTCATGAAGCTAGTATTCCCAGGGAGTATCTCAGTTTTGACAAAGGGGTGAAAAATCAGTTATCTGGATGCTGATTTTTGCTGTTAGGGGTTGGGCAAAAATAAGTTGGTCAGGCTTGGCAAGCGCCGGTTACGGCGCTTGCCGCCTCGACGAGAAATTGTGAATGAATTGTTGAAGAAGAAGTCAGAAGTCAGAATTCAGGAGTCAGAATCAATCAGTCGCGGGTCTGAATCCCCGACTGATTGAAGACCACCAAATTTTCAATTTGGTGGGGGTCTTAAACCCAATTATTCATCCGCCAGCGATGCACTGAGCCGATCGTTGTGTCACACAAAATTCATTCTGAATTCTGGCGACTGACGTATGTATTCTGTTTCGATAAATATAAGCCTGACCAACTTATTCATGTGCGGGTGCTTAAGTAATGAAACAGAGAAATAGTAAGGTTTTCACACTACAATTAATTATTCTCAATAAGTGAATTTTAATGACAATAAATCACGAGAGAATAGGACTTTGGGATAGGGGTAGAATAAGCGATCGCTCCGCCAAGAAGATAAGGGAAAGTAGATAACAAAGCCTGCGATTCAAATTTACAGCAGTCGAAGCATAGGTTAGGACTATGTTGGTTGCTCAAACCTTTGATAATACTGA
>CAXUOL010000146.1:0-11573 GCA_964252435.1 uncultured Nostoc sp. | reverse complement strand
TATTACGGTAAAGGTAATGGTGGTGACGAAGCTTTGTTGGCAACGCTTTTGCAAATGTTACCATCTCACGTAACGCCTGTGGTGCTTTCTGGTAATCCAAAGGAAACGCGCGATCGCTACAATGTAGAAACCTACGATCGCATGGCTCCCTTAGCTGTATTGCAAGCTTTACGCTCTTGTGATGCCTTGATTTGGGGCGGTGGGAGTCTGATTCAAGATGTTACCAGTACTATCAGTCCATTTTATTATGGAGGGCTGATGGCATTAGCGCAGAAAATGGGTTTGAAAACTGTTGCTTGGGCGCAGGGTATTGGCCCTTTGGTGCGTCCACAAACTCGTTGGCTGGCACGGCAAACCTTTGGTAATTGTAACAAAATCAGTGTCCGCGATCGCGCCAGTGCGGCTTTATTATCCGACTGGCAAATTCCTTGTATTATAGCTCCTGACCCGGTTTGGGCGTTGGAATCTAAACCAGTCCCAGGACTTTGGGATTTACCTGCGCCGAGAGTTGCGGTAACGTTGCGATCGCATCCCCAACTTACAGAAATACGTCTAGCAAACTTGACTCGTGCTTTGGTTGACTTTCAAAAAGCTACACAGGCTTTCATTTTATTACTGCCATTTCAAAAAAGTGAAGATTTAAGTATTGCCGAAGCTATTCAACCACATCTTAAAGATGTTAGCAAGATTTTATGTCTAGAATATCCGCAACTTTTAAAAGGTGTGTTTCGCGGCGTTGAAATGGCAATTGGAATGCGTTTGCACAGTTTAATTATGGCTGCATCTGTTGGTTGTCGCTGCTTTGCTCTCAGTTATGACCCCAAAGTAAATCGCCTCATGGAAGACTTGGAAATGCCAGGATGGGATTTAGCGAGTTTACCAGATGACCCTAATTTGATTAGTCTGACTTGGATGGAGCATTACGCTAATGGCGATCCGTTATCACCTGAGCAAATACAATCTTTAGTAGATAGGGCATTAATGCACCGCGAGTTATTGAGCCACGCTTTATCTAATAAGTAAGATTAAGCAATGTATACCGAAGAAAATGCAAAAATTTTAGAACTTACGCACATCATGTTGTTATCAGCGTAAATACCTGTTTCCAGCCTTTTATTAATGATTATTTTGGCAGCAAGGGAGTAATTGTCAAAATTTTGTAAGGTAATTATGAAAATACTTAAGTGTTTATTATCACAATTGATTTTGGCGATATTATTTAGGAAACGCAAAAATAATTATTGAGATAATTCTAATGATCAGCTTTGGCTTTTGGAACCTGATTATACTAATTTTAGTTGCTTGGGTTCTTAAAAATAATTGGCGATTAGATGATGAACAGTTAGCCTGGAAAAATTCTTTATTCTTAAAATCTTCTGTGATTCAACAGTTGATAAAATTTTTTCGTAAACCAATTGTTAGCTTTATCGTCCAAGCAGGTGTTGTATTAGTCGTTACAAGATTTCTCTGTTATACAGGTTGGCTAATTTATTTCCTAAATCAACCACATCCACCCTTCTGGGATTTTCAGTGGTATTATGTGGCCAGTAAATTGGCTCATCAGCATTTGAGTCCCTTTAATGTTGAGATTTTTAACCAAACTTTTTGTACCATAACTAAGGTGTGTGGATCTCTTCCACCGTTTGTCTATCCACCTAATATTATTCCTCTTATCTGGTTTCTCGGTGATTTTTCGCTTAATAATGCATTTAAAATCTCGATTGTGATGCATATATTAGCAATCGGTTTGGCCTTATGGGGAGCAAATATCCTGCTGGAGTCGAAATCTCGAGCTTTGAAAACTATTTGCACAATCTCGGTTGCCTTGATTTATGGCTTAGTTCGCGATTTGCAAGTTGGTAATATTGCTATTTTTATTGCAGTTCTGATCTTATGGATGTTTATCTTGGCTAGAAAAAATCAAGATATTCCAGCAGGAATTTGCTTGGGACTTGCCCTTTGTAAACCAACATTAGCTGCATTATTCATTTTGTATTTTCTACTTAAAAAACGGTTTTCTATAGTTTTTGCATCTGTTGTCACAGTCACTTTTCTAGCACTTTTGGGTCTAGCTTTGACGGGCAATTCTTTGACACAATTCCTGTCAGATGTCACTCAGGGATTTTCTCTCTGGCTAAAAGATCCATCAGTTAACCCTTATATTTCGATCAGTCGTATCGATTTGATGGTTGTGGGTCCAAGATTATTCCCTAATAACCCATTCTTTGCCAAGCTTTTGTCAAATATAATTGTTCTGATACTCGTTAGTTGTGTCGGTTGGTATTTGTATCTACAGCAATCTCTTACAGCTTGGTCAAAAAAAATCTATTTAGTAGAAATAGTATTAGTTTCTTGCTTGAGTATTAGCATCAACTATTCACAAGAAACTGGTTCTGTGATGTTAATACCTGCTGCTGTTTTTTTGCTAAATGATTTGCTGTATCAGATCAGACATTGTAAATTCTCTAGGAAAAGAATGTCTGTTTGGTTAGCAGGGGTTTGCTGTGTTGCAATGCAAACAGCAGTTATTCATGGCTGGCTCATCCACTCTCTAGCAAAGCACTGGAAGGTGAAAGCAGGGGAATTGCCATACTTTATGAAAGTAACTATTTTCGCCCTACCGAGTTATGCTGTTTTAGGAATCACTGTAAGTATTTTAGTTTTAGCAATTAGTTCCCTTCGGCAAAAACAGATTCTAAAATTTGAATCATTTAATCGGGTATCAATATAATTCGTAATTGATAATTTATCAAATAGAATTCAGGAGTCAGGAGTCAGAATTCAGTATGAATTCTGACCGAAAAAGCGGATAGCGCAGCGTTAGCGAGTACTCGAGCGTCTGAATAAGTGGGTTTAAGACCCCCGCTAAATTGAAAATTTAGCGGTCAACAAGAAAGTGGCGGGTCTGAATCCCCCACTAATTGATTCTGAATTCTGAATTCTGAATTCTGAATTCTTCTTCAAGCTTAGTTGGGCAATCTTTCAATGCGAAGCAAGTAAACACTTGATCGGCACAGGATACTCTAGAAGCAGATTAGAAAATTTTCCAAAACATACAGATTATGGTAAATCTCAATCGTGCCAATTCTGCCGCCAATCAACCTATGGGTACTGTTCGAGTCAAAGTCAAGCTGACAAATGCCATTGATGAAGCGCTTGTCAGTCGAGGAATGCTCAATCCAAATATGCTGCGGGTGTATGAAACAGAAGCATTAGTGGACACCGGGGCAGTACGGACTGTACTACCCATGTCTATTGTCCAGCAACTTGGTTTGAGAATTCGAGGACAGCAGATTGCTCAATACACTAACGGTAGTGAAGAATCTATCGGCGTAACTGAACCCGTAATTATTGAATTGGCAGGACGGGAAACTACCGAAGCCACATTAGTTACAGGGAATATAGTCCTGCTTGGACAGACGGTTTTAGAAACGCTGGATTTACTAGTGGACTGTAGAAATCAACGACTTATTCCGAATCCTGAACATCCTAACTATTCGGTGATGAGAATATAAACTAGTGACTCGTTTTGCTGCTGACAATCCCTGACCACTGTACTTTTTTCTCTTTCTCCCGGCGGTAAGAAAAGAAATGCTCTGGAGTTTGGAAAGTACAATAAGGTGCGATCGCAATTTGTTCTGCACTAATTCCCATGTTTTCCAGTTGTAAGGTATTCACTCGCCGCACATCCAGCCGTACCTTTCCGGGATTTGGATCTTCTAGCAAAGGTGAATTTGCTAGTTCATGCAATGCTGTTACGATTTTTTCTTCGTCATTATGTGCTATAATGCTAGCCCCGATTTCGGCAGCCACCTCAATAGAGACTTGGTAAACCTCACCAGCGATCGCTGGGCCCATTGCAATTCTCAAATCATCTAATTTGCTGCCTTGAGATTGTAATCGAGCGATCGCCAAGGGAACAATCTTTTTAGCAGTCCCCCGCCAGCCTGCGTGTAGTGCTGCCACCCGTCCAGTTTGCACATCCCCAATTAGCACGGGTGTGCAGTCTGCGCTAGCGACCCAAACAGCTTGTAGAGGCTGTTCGCTGATTAAACCATCTGCCGATGCGAAATCCTCCTCAGCAGAGCTTAAGAAGCTTTCGACTTCTTGGGGGGTGAGAACAGTATTGCCATGAACCTGCTTTAAGCGATAGACTGATGCCTCTGGTTGCAATACTTCTGTGATAACTTGTGGCGATCGCGGCCAAAACTGCTGGGTAAAAAAGCCGTGATGCCAACGTTCCAGAAGACTACAAGTTAGATAGGGCAGTCCTTCCCAATTGTGCCAGTGCCAAGTGTGCATCTTCAACCAAACCTAAACAGAAATCACTCATCAGCCAATCAATGCTAACTTGAACAACGGAATTTGGGTTAACTGCTGTGGGATTTAATCTGCAAAACTTGGAAACAGCCTTGCAAGCAGGGCGTAAGCATACATATTTACCATTTTCTCTTCACTTTTTTGAAAGCGTCTCCTCAACCAACCAAACTCTCTGGAACTTACTCAACCAAGGGGCTATTTCAGGAACAGTAGTAATCGCAACTGTGCAATCTGCTGGGCGGGGACAATGGGGACGCCAGTGGATTTCTCCGGTTGGGGGATTATATGTTTCCGTGGCAACTTCTTTCGACCATAAACCTTTCGACCAGAAAATAGAGGCTACTGACAGCTACCAGCTAACTTTCGCTACTGCTTGGGGAATTGCGTCGCAATTGCGCCAATGCGGTATAGATGTTGGGATAAAATGGCCCAATGATTTAGTTTTAAATGGTCGCAAACTAGGCGGCATTTTGACAGAAACCAAAGTAAACAAAGGACAAATCACCCAAGCAGTAATTGGTGTTGGTATTAACTGGACGAACCCAGTACCAGAAACTGGAATCAATCTGGAATCGTGGCAAGCTTCCCAAGATTGCAGACCAATTTCGTGTCTGGAAATGCTCACCTCTAAAGTCTTGCTGGGAATAGAATCCGGTATGGAGTGCCTTGAGCAAGAAGGAGTAAATATACTCTTGTCTCACTATTTAGATTTGCTTACAAACATGGGCGATCGCGTGTACGTCAATAATCTTTCAGGTACAGTAGTTGGGGTAACTTCTCAAGGAAATTTACGAGTTGATTTAAAAACACATCATACAAAGGAACTAATTACACCGGAAATTTATATTGAACCCGGTACAATCAGTTTGGGGTACCATAAATCTTCCGTTTAAATTTGAGGTTTGTTCAAAATTTCGCTCTTTGGGCAAGACAAACCACTAGCATCATCTCTTTAGGCTAATTACACACAACTGAGAGAACAAATGACGCAGCGCAATAATTCTGCCCACCATCGTTTGCATTACTTATGGCAGCAAGGTCTAACAAAAAAACGTTTTGCCTCAACACTACCAGTTCAGAGCCTCTGTTGGCTGAGTAGCGTTAGCCTCCTTAGCGGTGGCTTCGTGTTTGCCCAAACGGAAGCACAAATAGACAACATCGTTCCCACTGTTGAAAGTTCTCAACCAACAGCAGTTACAAATCCAGTTAACACTTCGGCTTCGCTCAGTGTTAAAAAACAGGCTGTTGCGCCGGAAGTCCCTCAAGCGCAACCGGAATTTTCCCAACGGCGAGCTAGACTCAGACAAAGACTAGGCAAACCAGAGGTTGCTCAATCAAAAGAGCCAGTTAGACAGTCTACACCCAAAATCGAAGTTGCTGAACCTGTTGTGATTATCAGACAGTCACAGCCCAAAGTAGAAGCTTCCCAGGTTACTCCTGTAAGGGTGAGACAGGAAAAACCCAATACCCCTGCCCGCTATGCACCTGAAAAACTTCCAGTAGTTGCTCAACCATCAAATAACTCCAACAGCCCTGTCAGTGCAACGGCGGAAAAAACCAAGGATTATAATAACGCTTATATCGATCCTAATAGTTATGACAGTGGTGCAACAGGTACTTATCAAGCACCAAACTCTGTAATTGTTACAGAACGCTCCAGTGGTTGTCGAGCCATTTTGCCATCAGGGCAAAGTGTATTAGGCGGCGTTTGCGCCAAAGTACCCCAGAGGAGTGTAGCTGATTCTAATGGTAAACCAGCACCTAATTGGCTCAGAAGAAGTCAAAACGCCCAATTACCAGTAGTTCCGCCAGTGCGGCAAATTGCAACTACTGGCAACACCAGTAGATGGCGTGCTGCTCAAAGTGGTTCTAGCGGTGTTACCAAGAGCGCATTTCGCCCGAATCGGTTTATCCCGACTCCTGCTGAATTCAGCCCCACAAGAGTAAGTGCAACTCCCATTGCACCGAATGGTGGGACTTTACCGCCACCAATGGCAGATGGCAACATTGCACCCCGCCCCAGCAACGTAGCTTACGACTTCTCACTGGCATCAGTATTGCCACAAATTCCCTACATGGGGAGAGTCGCCTATAGTGGTACGGGAATAATGTATCCCTTGTCTATTCCCGCTCCGATTACTTCTTTGTTTGGTTGGCGAATTCATCCAATCACAGGTAATCAACGCTTCCATGCTGGTACAGACTTGGGTGCGCCTACGGGAACACCAGTTTTGGCGGCTGCTGCGGGTCAAGTGGAAACTGCTAACTGGGTGGGTGGTTATGGTTTAACCGTTATCCTAAATCACAAATCTGCTGAACAAACTCTCTACGGTCACATGTCAGAAATCCTTGTTCAACCCGGCCAATGGGTACAACCTGGAACTGTCATCGGGCGAGTTGGCAGCACTGGTAATTCCACAGGACCTCACTTGCACTTTGAAGTTCGTCATCTGACACAAGATGGGTGGGTTGCTACTGACCCAGGCGTGGAATTACAAAGTGCCCTCAGCCAGTTAGTGCGAGGCTTGCAAACCGCCCAGGTAAGCCAGCAACCAGGCAGTTAGAAGAAAGTTAGGAGTGAGGAGTGAAGAGTTATAAATTTAAAATTCCTAACTCCTAACTCCTAACTTCTAACTCCTAACTCCTAACTCCTAACTCCTAACTTTTTTAATTACAAATACCCGTGTTCTGCTAAGAATGCGGGTGTAATGCCATCCATACTATTTTCATCAGTGGCTGTGGCGTGTGGGTTGCCAGAGTAAAGGAATTTTTCGACGTATTTGCCGAGAATATCCCCTTCTAGATTTACCAAACTGCCAGCAACCAAATAGCGAAGATTTGTTTCGCTGTATGTGAGGGGAATTACCGCCACCTTGAATTGGGAGAGTTCTGGCTCATAAGCGGCGACTGTGAGGCTGATGCCATTGACGGCAATGCTACCTTTGGGGACAATGTACCGTGCGATCGCAACGGAAGCAATAAAGGTCATTTCCCAAGAACTAGCCGTTTGTTCGGCCACTAGCAATCGACCGATGCCGTCTACATGACCCATCACAAAATGACCGCCAACTTTGCTGCCTACCTTGAGCGACGCTTCTAAATTGACATATCTCTGTTGGGTTTGCTCACCTCCCAACGTTGTGCGGCGTAGAGTTTCCGGTGAAGCCGTGGCAATAAACCCGTCTTTTAAAACTTGTTCCACTGTCAGGCAAACACCATCTACAGCAACACTGTCACCATAAGCCAAATCTTGCATAATTACTTCGCCCGACTGGCTTACACAAGTAATTTGCCAAGAATCGCCCCCCAAGGGTTCCATCGTTCCTAATGCCTGGATTAATCCTGTAAACACGGCTTTTTTGTCAAACTAACTCTATTTATTGCCTAATTTTGCCTGAAATCAATTGGTAATTGTCACAGAAATCTCGAACATCCAAGTATATTTTCTGACTTTTTTTCGCATAGGAATATTAACACATTAGCATCCTTCACAGGGCATACTTGGGTAAGAAGGTTATTGTCTAAGAAGACCAATTTGACTTACTCTGGTTTTCACCACAAGTTCGGAGTTTAATAGAAGCAATTATAGAGAACGAATGCTTATGTTTATTACTGTCACCAAACCGCCTAAAAAGGGGTGTTATTTGTTACACACCATCAAAGGCTCTCAAAGCATTGTAGAGGCTTAGGCAATGATTGAAATGAAAGTCGCTGGCATAGCATTAGATGCCATAACCCGCAGCCCGATCGTCCTTTTGAAAGATTCTTCAGATCGGCGGGCTTTGCCAATTTACATTGGTCAGGAACAGGCTAGGGCAATTATGGGCGCACTGGAGAATCAGAAGCCTCCCAGACCCTTAACCCACGACCTAATTGTGAATCTTCTAGAGACTTGGAACATGACTCTAGAAAAGGTTATTATTCATTCCCTGCAAAAGGATACATTTTATGCAGCTTTAATTGTCCAGCAAGGCGAAGTCAAAAAAGAAATTGACGCGCGTCCTAGCGATGCGATCGCTATTGCCCTCCGTACAAATACTCCCATTTGGGTAATGGAAGAAGTCATTGCCGATGCTTCTATTCCTGTAGATCGCGATGCAGATGAAGCCGAACAGCAAGCCTTCCGTGAATTTATTTCCAATCTCCGTCCTGAAGATTTGATCAAGCGCTTTGGTAATGGCGACAGCTAAATTAAAGTTATGAGTAGAGACGCGATTAATCGCGTCTCTACCCTAACTCTTTGTTAAAAATGCAATACCGACGCTTTGGAAAAACGAATCTGCGCCTCTCGGTTTTTTCCTTGGGAACAATGCGCTACCTGGCTGATTTTGAAAATGCTCACCAGACTATCGAACAAGCCTTAGCGCTAGGAATTAATCATCTAGAAACCGCCAGAGGTTACGGCAAAAGCGAGGAGTATCTTGGTAGGGCGCTAAAAGCTGGGTTGTCAGTACCCCGAACGAAGCTTTATGTCACTACTAAAATCTCAGCCACAGCAGATGCTGACACCATGCGTCGGTACATTGACGAATCCCTAGAACGATTACAACTAGATTATTTAGATTGCTTAGGGGTTCATGGTTTGAACACTTGGCAACATTTGCAGTGGGTGCAAGCTAAAAATGGCTGTATGCGAGCAGTAGAGGAAGCTGTTGCTGATGGCCGAGTACGACATGTTGGTTTTTCCACCCACGGGCCATTAGAAGTAATTCAGGCAGCAATCAATACAGATTTATTTGAATTTGTCAATCTGCATTATTACTATTTTTTTCAACGGCACGCACCAGCTATTCAACTAGCTGCCGAAAAGGATATGGGCATTTTCATTATTTCCCCTGCTGATAAGGGAGGACGCCTCTACACGCCACCCCAAACTCTAAAAGACCTGTGTTACCCGTATTCACCCTTAGAGTTAAGTTATCGATTTTTACTTGCTAATTACCGTATTACTACTTTGAGTATAGGCCCAGCTAACCCAGAGGAATTAAGGGAACCTTTGCAAATTGCTGACCATGATGGAGAGTTAAAATTAGCAGAAATTTCTGCTTTCTGGCGTTTAGAAAATCACCAAAAACTTGCTTTGGAAACTGATAATTGTAGTCAGTGTTATGCTTGTTTGCCCTGTCCAGAAAATATCAATATTCCAGAGGTATTGCGGTTACGTAATCTCGCAGTGGCATACGACATGAAAGATTATGGACAATATCGTTACGCAATGTTTGAAAATGCCGGTCACTGGTTCCCTGGAATGAAAGGCAACCGATGTACAGAATGCGGTGACTGTTTGCCTCGGTGTCCAGAAAAGTTAGATATTCCAGCTTTGTTAGAAGATACTCACCAAAAATTAAATGGGAAAGCAGGTAGGAGATTGTGGGGATAAAAATATAAACAGGAGTCAGAATCCAGAATTCAGAATATCCGTTAACCTAAGTATGAGAGTTACCACTTAGTTGCACACCCCTCATTCTAGCTCCTGAGTTCTAAGTTATTTTTTGGTAAAATTAATAAAGATTACAAGAGTCAGGAAGATCCGCCCAAGCTGGGGTATCTCGCGCAAAGAAAGATGAAGATTAAAAAAAAAGAAATATCCTACGCCAATCACTGACGGTTTTCCGTTACAGTGGACGGGCTGTAAGCTTGGTATGGACTACTAGCCGATCGCTTACTATTCTTCTGGCAAGTTTAACTTTAGTGGCTGGTCTTTTACCGGCGGCGATATCCTACATTAGTAAGTTAATTGTTGATGCAGTAGTATTTGCATCTCAAGTTAATTCACAAAACAATGGTTTTGTCAATATTTATCCGTCTCTATTTTATGTAGGATTAGAAGCGATCGCTGTAATTTTACTAGCAGGTAGTCAACGGGGCATAATCATTTGTCAGTCTTTATTGCGGGCGCTAATGGGTCAACGGGTGAATGTACTCATCTTAGAAAAGGCGCTGACACTCGATCTTAGGCAGTTTGAAGACTCAGAATTTTATGACAAATTGACCAATGCCCGACGAGAAGCATCGGTTCGTCCTCTTTCTTTAGTAAGCCGCACATTTGGATTGGTGCAAAATGCCCTTTCCCTAATCACCTATGGGATTTTGCTAGTAAATTTCTCAGTTTGGGCGGTAGTGGTATTGATTTTGGCAGCTATGCCTGTATTTATTGCCGAAACGAAATTTGCTGGAGAAGCCTTTCGCTTGTTTAGTTGGCGTGCGGCAGAAACTCGACAACAGCACTACTTAGAAAATCTATTAGCAAGAGAAGATTTTGTCACAGAAGTCAAACTCTATCAGTTGGGAGAGATGCTGCTAGGACGTTATCGCAGCCTGTTCGATCAACTATATGGCGAAGACCGCGATTTAACTCTGCGGCGAGGACTTTGGGGATATCTCTTGAGTTTAGTCAGTACTGGGGCTTTTTACCTAGCTTATGCTTGGATTGTGTTGGAAACAGTTTTAGGTAAGATTTCCTTGGGAGATATGACAATGTATCTCACCGTTTTTCGCCAAGGACAATCTACTTTCTCCAATGCCCTCACTTCTATTGGAGGGATGTATGAAGACAACCTATATTTATCAAATCTTTACGATTTTCTCGAAGAAGAAGTACCAAAATCTTGGGGTAAGGCAACCATTGGGTTAAATTCCCAAGATGGTATCCGTTTTGAGAATGTCTCATTTACTTATCCAGGAAGTTCCAAACCAGCCTTGACAAACATTTCGCTGCACTTGAAACCGAGAGAGAAACTAGCAATTGTCGGTGAAAACGGTTCCGGTAAAACTACCTTAATCAAACTACTTACCCGACTCTACACGCCAGACTCTGGGCGAATTTTCTTAGATGGCTTGGACTTGCAGGAATGGGATGTGGATGTATTGCGGCGTCGCATTGGTGTGATTTTTCAGAACTTTGTCCGCTATCAGTTCACTGTGGGGGAGAATATTGGCGTGGGGGATGTAGAACATCTCGAAAACAAAACACAGTGGCAAACTGCTGCCCAAAAAGGCATGGCCCAATCTTTTATTGACCAATTACCTCAAAGCTTTCAGACTCAACTTGGTCGTTGGTTTAAGGGAGGACAAGAACTTTCTGGGGGACAGTGGCAGAAGATTGCCCTATCTCGTGCTTTTATGCGATCGCAAGCAGATATCTTGGTGTTAGATGAACCAACATCAGCAATAGATGCTCAAGCTGAGTTTGAGATTTTCAATCATTTTCGCGCTATTACTCAAAATCAGATGGTACTTTTGATTTCCCATCG
>CAXUOL010000145.1:0-11689 GCA_964252435.1 uncultured Nostoc sp. | reverse complement strand
CCTTCAATTGGTGCAAAACCTTGACGTTGAATATTTTCTGTCACCGCGCGTGGTTCTAAAAATTGCAGTAAGTAATCAGGGCCGCCTGCTTTAGAACCTACTCCAGAAAGTTTGAATCCACCAAAGGGTTGCCGTCCAACGATCGCTCCGGTAATATTGCGATTGATGTACAAATTCCCGACTTCAAACTCTGTCTGCGCCTGCTGAATGTGCGAAGGCGTTCGAGAATAAAGTCCGCCAGTCAAGGCGTAGTTTGTACCGTTGGCGACTGCTAATGCTTCCTGGAAATCTTTCACCCGAATTACCGCCAGCACAGGGCCAAAAATTTCTTCCTGGGAAATTACCGCATTTGGCGATACTTCACTAAAAATAACTGGGCCGATAAAATATCCTTGTTCGGGTGCTGGTAATTCCAACGCCACTTCTGCTTCTGCCTTACCCTTCTCAATATACTCGCGGATGCGATCGCGGGCATTAGCATCAATTACCGGCCCAACTTGTGTACTCGGTAACTCTGCTTCTCCAATGTTCAAGGATTTTGTCGCTTCTACCAACCGTTGCACAAAGCTATCATAAATCGGTTGCACCACAATTACTCTGGAAGTAGCAGAACATTTTTGACCGCTGTAACCAAATGCCGACTGTACTACTCCCACAACAGCTTGATCTAAATCAGCACTTTCATCGATAATAATGGCATTCTTCCCACCCATTTCAGCAATCACCCGTTTCATGTGTTTCTGTCCGGGTTTCAGCGTTGCTGCCTCTGCGTAAATTCTACAGCCCACTTCCTGAGAGCCTGTAAAAGCAATTACATGAGTATCTGGATGATTTACCAAATGAGCACCGACTTGCGAACCCTTACCAGGCACGTATTGAAATACACCTTTGGGAAAACCAGCGTCTACCAAGATTTCTGTGAGTTTCGCTGCAATCACAGAAGATGTTTCCGCAGGTTTGAGGAGAGTGCAATTGCCCGAAACCAAGGCTGCAACAGTCATTCCACAAGCGATCGCTAGCGGAAAATTCCAGGGAGAAATCACTACAGCAATCCCCCGTGGCTGGTAAATATAATGATTAGTTTCACCGGGTATGTCGTAATTCACACCTTTATCTAACCGTTCTATCTCATCAGCGTAGTAACGACAAAAATCTATCGCTTCCGAAACCTCTCCATCAGCTTCCTTAACTGGTTTCCCAACTTCCAAAACTATCCAAGCTGAAAGTTCGGCACGGCGTTCTTCCATCAAATCACCCGCTTTCCGCAAAATATCAGCGCGTTGTTTAGCTGGTGTTTTCTTCCATTCAGGAAACGCCGCTTTCGCAGCTTGCATCGCCTGTTCTGCTTGTTCAACGCTAATCAACCCAACTTTACCAATTACTTCACTGAACTTAGATGGATTGAGAGAATCAACAAATTCTGGTGGATTAACATACTCGCCATTAATTAGTGGTAAATAAGTTTTACCCAACTGTTGACGAACGTTTTGGAAAGCTTGCGCCGCCTTCTTTCTCACCTCTTCCTCGGCGTAATCGGTATCAGCAGCACCGAGGAAATGAGAGTGAGGAGTTTGAAGAGACGCGATTAATCGCGTCTGTACATTAGGAGTTAAAGAGTTTTTTTCTTCTTTGACAATTGGCGCTGCTAATAATTCCTCAATTGGTCGATTTTCGAGATTTTGGCGTAAAAAAGAACTATTAGCTGTATTTTCCAACAATCGCCGAATTAAATACGCCATCCCAGGTAATAATTCACCATAGGGACAGTAAACTCTGACTCGATAACCTTTGTCAACCAACGCCTTGGCAACTTTATCTCCCATACCGTAAAGGACTTGTAATTCAAAGCGACGACGAGGGACATTTAAACTTTCAGCTATGGCAATGGCGCGAGAGTGCGATCGCACATTATGGCTACCAATGGCAGAATAGACATATTGATGATTTTCTAACAACAACTGAGTGATGGTTTCAAAGTTAGCATCAGTTGCGGCTTTGTCGTTGTAAACTGGCTGTTTCCAATGCTTCTGCGCTGCTTTAATTGTTTCTTGATCCCAATATGCGCCTTTTACCAAGCGGATTGTTAAGGGATAACTGCGCTGTTTCAACCAAGAAATTAGGTCTTCAGTATCTTGTTCGCTATCACGCAGATATGCTTGAATTGTTATACCAATATCTGTGCGTTGCCGAAACTCTTCTTCTAGTAACAGTTTTTTCAGGATGCTAAGAGTTATATCCTTATAGGCATACTGTTCCATATCAAAATGGACAGCTGCGCCTAATTCTTTAGCACGACGTAAGAGAATCCGAATGCGATCGCTAACTCGCTCCTCACTACCTTTAGCATCTAATGGATCAAATTGGGAATAAAACGCCGTTAATTTAACAGAAACCTGAACTTTTGGGATTGCTTCGCCATCAGCCTCATCAATCGCCGGAATAGCTGACCAACTCTTCGATGCTTCCACCAATTGTTGCATTAATTCTAGATAGCGTTCTAGATAAGACTGCGCTTCCGCTTCGGTAATTACGGCTTCACCAAGTAAGTCGATGGTGAAAGCCATTTTTTCTTTTCGCAGTCGTTCAACTGTTTTGATGACTTGTTTAATATTTTCCCCAGAAATATATTTATGGGCAAGAGTCTCAACCGCTGTCCCAACAGTTGTAGCAGCAACTTGTCCTGGCATCGAGTCAGGGTTAGCAAAGTTTAGCATTCCCTTCAAAGCTGCCGGTAATTCTACAGATTCATCACCTAAATATTCTTGTAAATGTGAGGCAATTTCTGATTTACTGTGCAAAGCAGGTAGCGTATCTATAAAGCGAAATAGTTGCACCCGCAACCCAGGATTACTCATCGCCCAAGCTAGTAATTTATCATCCCAACGCATTTGATCTCGCAGGGAAGAAAAAAACGAACGATTTTCCTGCGTTGCGGCTAGAAGTTGTTTAGCAATTTCTTGGGTTTTAGCTTCGTAGGCACTTGTTTGTACTTGTAATACCACTGATAATAACTCCGTTAATCATGGCAAGGCTTTTTATCGAAAGCCTGTGTCTTCTATTTTGACGCTTTCATTTAGCTGTCACCATATCTAATGATTTCCGAAGTTGAAATTGAAGTCTGACAGCAAGAGAATTCTAAGCGGTGGCTTTTGACCATCAGAATTTTGGGGGACAATTTACAACACGTTACTTCATATCATAGCCAAACAAATTCGGGTCTACTTCTCCTAACTGCAACTCTGCCAAACCATACTCCGCCCATCGTCTCTCTACCATCGCCGCCACATCTGGGTCGGATTCTAAAGGCGAACCCCATTCATGGTTTGTTTCCGGCGGAATCTTTGTAGTCGCATCAATTCCCATGCGTCCACCTAAGCCAATTTTCTCACTGGCAAAATCCAACGTATCAAAAGGTGTATTCGGCAGAATAAAGACATCCCGCACTGGGTCAACTTTGGAACTAATGGCCCACACAACTTGACGCGGATCGCGAATATTTATGTCTTTATCCACCACAATTACAAATTTGGTGTATGTAAATTGTGGTAAGGCACTCCAAAACGCTAAAGCCGCCCGTCGCGCTTGTCCTGGATACGCTTTATCAATGGAAATAATCGCCGCTTTGTAACTCAAAGCTTCCATTGGGAGGAAGAAATCGACAATTTCTGATACTTGTTGCCGCAGTATGGGAGTATAAATGCGATTTAGTGCGATCGCCATCATCGCTTCTTCTTTCGGTGGACGACCGCTAAATGTTGTTAAGTAAATCGGATTTTTCCGGTGCGTCATACACTCAAAGCGGATTAACGGCGAATCTTCCACACCCCCGTAATAACCCATGTGGTCGCCAAAAGGCCCATCTGGTAAAACTTCCCCTGGTGTAATTGTCCCTTCCAAGACAAATTCGGAATCTGCGGGAACTTCCAAATCGACAGTTTTACACTTTGCTAACTGCACGCCCGAACCGCCGTAAAGTCCTGCAAACAGCCATTCTGATAAATCTACAGGAATGGGTGTGGCAGCTGCCATAATAATTAGAGGATCTACACCAAGTGCGATCGCAACTTCTAATTTTTTCCCACGTTCGGCTGCTTTTCGCAAATGCCTCGCCCCACCCCGCACCGATAACCAGTGAACCGTCATCGTCTTCTGAGATTGTAGTTGTAAACGATACACTCCTACATTTGGAGTCCCCGTTTCACAATCCTTGGTAATTACTAGTCCCAGCGTGATAATCTTGCCAGCATCACCAATATAAGGACGTATCAAAGGCAACTTATTTAAATCTAAATCATTACCTTGAAGCACAACTTGTTGACAAGCGGGGAAAAAGTCTCGTCCTGGTTTCGCCTTCACCACATCAAACAGCACTTTTCCAAAATCTATCGCCTGGGAAATCTTCTTCGGTGGTTTTGGCTGTTGCAGCATACTCAGTTTTTTCCCCAGAGTTTCCAACTCCTCTGGATGCTGCATATTCATCGCCCAGCAAATCCTTTCCACAGTTCCCATCAAGTTCACCGCTACCGGGAAGGAAGCGCCTTTGACGTTTTCAAACAACAACCCTGGCCCACCTTTTTGCAGCATCCGGTTGGATATTTCAGCAATTTCTAAATTTGGATCAACTAAAGCTGAAATTCGCCGTAATTGTCCTCTTTCTTCCAAAATTTTCATGAATCCCCGCAAGTCTCTCGCCATTGTTCTAATAAAGCTGATTATTTAAGAAGTGTGAAGCGCTTTCTTATATTATGGGGTATTGGGAAAGAGGACTTGGGGACAAGGAGAATTGGGGACAAGGGGAAAGACTTGTTGTAAGTTCTGACTTAAGTCACCTTGTCTCCTTGACCCCTTGTCCCCTTCTCCCCCTGTCCTCCCGATTCGGGAAATTATTGGTTTTAATTCAATACAGTTCAGAATGAGCAACAAAACCCTGATGTAGAGACGCAATTGATCGCGTCTTGAAAGACCAATTATCTACATTGAATAACTCTTAACCCCAGCGTATTGGATTTTAATTGGAAATTAACCTATTTAGTAACTTTTCTTAACTGTGTTTTACGAAGCATTTAGTTATTGTATTTAAGGATACGCAATTATTTTTTACAAATAAGCGCTAACCAATCAAACATGGCTAGAATATACTATACGTTCCTGGCAGGCGGCCTTGTTATATAGTCCCTGCCAGGTTTATTTATTACAAGCTTTAAGTTTTTTCTAAATTTTCGTTGAGTTTGCGTTAGCGTAGATTATCTCAAACATCGCTAACACTATTTTCAAAAATATTTACAACAAATGCATTGGCTGTAGGGGTGTACATAACTAATAATTTTTTTCAACATCATCGAACTAAGAATTCTACACTGAAAAAGTGTGAAACATTCAAGTAATAATGTTGACTTTACCAGTGTCAATATCGTAACAAGCACCAACAATTTTTAGTTTACCTTCACGGAGCAATTTAGCTAAAATAGTTGAGCTTTCTTGCAATTTTTCAGTCTGATACTGAATGTTACCTATAACTGCATCTTGCATATTATCACCCGTTCTGAACTTTACCCTTTGTACAGATGGTTTGATGCCTTCAATAATCAAACCAATTCTTCCAGGAAGTGGTTCGTTTTTGATTGCTTCTGCTACTGCACCGCATCTTCTATGACCCAAAACCATAATTAACTGCGAACCCAATACTGCTGTAGAATATTCCAGACTACCTATAACCGTGTCACTAACAACATTACCAGCAACTCGCACGACAAATAAATCTCCAAGTCCTTGATCGAAGACAATTTCCGCAGGTACTCTAGAATCTGCACAGCCCAATATGGCGGCAAAGGGATACTGAGCTTTCGCAACTAATCGTAGATGTTCTAATGATTGATCGGGATATTGACGTTTTTGATGGATAAATCTTTGATTACCATCAAGCAAGCGTTTAATGGCTTCATTGGGACTGATTAAATTAGGGTTAACTGGGTGAATATCAGCAACAGCAGTTTGCTCTGTATTCCAAAAGCTATCACCAAAAGTAGTAGCTGCAATACCTACAACACTGGCGAATTTCAAGAAATTACGTCGCCCGACAAATCCATTAATTCGACTCATCAATCTACCTGACAACAAAGCTGTTCCCCAGAAGATATCAAACTTAAGTAAGATGCAAGAGTACCTGATGACACGGTTTAAGAGTCATTTAATATTCACATGATTTAGAGTTGTTAGAATCCAGTCTGCGTTAGCGATGAAAGCAGATGAGCAAGCGTTTGTACCTGGCTTCGAGACTTAGATTGTGTACTTAACTCAATTGAAATCTTCTGTAAATATAGGGATATTATCTTTCAATCTATTAGTCAGCATTCAGGCACAAAGCTCTGTTCTTGCGTTCATTTTCAAAAGTTTGTGGTTGATTGAAATTGATTCTCTAACTAATGATATACTTTTATCTAAACTCAGGTTAGGCATCTCTTGCCAGCAGTGGCGGCAGAACCAATAGGTTTCTTGTAAACGAATGTGACGAAGCATTTGGTTGGAACAGCAAGGACAGTTTGTCATAGAATTGTTGTTTTATTAAAAAAGTTAAACACAAACTAGTGGTTCGCTCTTGGTTTAACTACCAACAGTTTTAATTTATAAACAGAAAATAAAGAACTAATAAAGAAATGAAAAGAGTTAAAAAACTTTAGAAAATATTAACAATTACTTGATTAGCGTAGGGTGGCAAGAATTGCAGGCATTGCTCACTCTCTAAGAGAGTCTATTTATACAAGAACGATCGCGCCCGTTTGCTTTGGCTTGATAAAGGGCTTGATCTGCTGCCTCAATCAAATCTAAAGGAACCATATTGGGTGTTGGAATCACTGTAGCAATTCCGATACTCAAGGTGACGTGATGCTTCACAGCCGATGCCGCATGGGGAATATTTAGCTGTTCTAGAGCTTGATGAATTTCTTGGGCAACGTAAAAAGCCCCATCACTAGCAGTATCAGACAAGATGACAACAAACTCTTCTCCGCCATAACGAGCAACTAAATCTCTAGAAGATTTGACACTTTGTTTGAAAGCTTGGGCAATAAGGCGCAAACAATCATCTCCGGTGGCATGACCATAAGTATCGTTATATTGTTTAAAATAATCAATGTCGCATAAAAGTAGTGAGACAAAACCTTGTTCTCGTAAAAGATATTCCCAAACAGAATCAAGCTTAATATCAAAACATCGGCGATTGGCGATTTGAGTTAATTCATCCACCATCACCATATTTTCAAGTTGCTGGTTGGCACGCTGCAATTGTTGATAAAGTTCTGATTGCTGAATAGCGATCGCTACCTGTGTTGCCAATTGTTGAAGCAGTTTGCTTTCCCAAGGTTGCCACTGACGCGGGGCGCTGCAATGATGAGCAACCAAAAGACCCAAAAGGCGATCGCCTTGTAAAATTGGTACAACTAGCTTGGCTCTGACTTGCAACTGTTCCAATAACTCTACATGACTTGGGGCAAATCCGGCGGTGTAGATGTCTGGAGTAACTTTGAGGGTACTTTCTCGATCAGACTGTCCCTGTATTTTTACAAAATAGCTGTCTGTAATTTCCATATTCAAAATCGATTCCCAACCTGCTGCTACAGACTCTGTGACAATCACACCACTCCAATCTTGGTTAAAGCGATAGATGATGACGCGATCGGTTTGCAGAAAATCTCGAACTTCAGCAACAGTTGTGTTCAAGATTTCATCCAAGTCCAAAGACTTACGGATATGTTGAGCGATCGCATAGACCATGCGTTCCCGTTCTGTTTGCTGTTGCAGGGCAATTTGTGCCTGTTTGCGGTCTGTGATATCTGTTAATGATGCGACCACCGCAGATGGTTTTGATTCATCGGATTCAAACAGTGGTTGAGAATTGATGGAAATCCAAGTCAAACTGCCATCAGGTTTGTGAACTCCCATAATCACATGAAATTGAGGTTTTCCGGTGCGTAAGGTGACGATGGCGGGGTGAGTTTCCTTTGGAAAAGCAGTACCATCTTCATGAATCGCTCGCCATCGCGGATCGATGGAAGTTCGCCCCATCATTTGCTCGGCTGTTAACCCTAAAATTCTTTCGGCACTGTCATTATAGGCAGTAATTCGCCCATCGGATTCCTGTAGGACAATACCTTCTGCCATCACTGTAATTACAGAACGATAGCGTTGTTCGTTTTCTCGCAGTGCTTCTTCCATACGCTTGCGTTCAGTAATATCAGTATGAGTTCCTAGCATCCGTAGGGGAAAACCATTGGCTGCACGACTCGAAATTTGCCCCCGATCTAGAATCCACTTATAGGTTCCATCTTTGCACTTAATCCGATATTCACTGACATATTGTTGGGTTTCGCCGTATAAATGCTTGATAATCTCCCCGATAACCCTCGCTTTATCATCTACGTACACCCGTTCTTCCCATTCACTGAGGGTATTTCCAATTTCATGCTCTGCAAACCCTAACATTTCTTTCCATCGCCGAGAGAAAAAGACTTCGTTAGTTTCAGCATTCAAATCCCAAACTCCGTCGCCATTTCCTTCCAAGGCATACTGCCATCTTTCTTCACTGGTTTTGAGTGCGGCTTCGATTTGTTTGCGTGAGGTGATGTCTTCAAAAATGTATAACCGCCCAAAGTATCGATCCTGAGTATCCCGAATTTGGCTGGAAAAACGGCGAATCGTTCGCCCATCGACAAATAAAATTTCATCCTCAATCGTGCAACGATTTTCTTCAGACTGCAACGGTTTATAGGATTCGACGAATGCCGATACATCGACAATTGAAGGTATACACTCAGAAATAATGTCATTATTTTTTAAAGCACCAGAACGCATTTGGTCTTCTAGATGTTCGATGCCCCAAATTTTACAGAAGTGGTGATTGAAATAGAGGATTTCGTCGGTGTGATTGTCAACAACAAAGAATCCCAGCAAAGAAGTGTCAGTCATGGAACGCAGCAAAGCTTCCCGCCAGCGCAATTCTGACTCTGTACGCTGGTGTTCTTGTAGTGCAGCTTGTTGCTTGGTAATATTCTTTTCGTTGACAAGGATGATGGAGTTACCCGTTACGGGATCGCGGGTGCATCGTATATCCATCTCATGCCATTGAACCCCCTCAGTGGTGAACACCTGAGCCTCTATGCTGAACGCCTCACCGAAATTAATCGCTTTCATAGCTTCTTGTCCAACACTCTTGTCAACAAAGTGACTCAGGAAAATATTCTCAGATGACGAGTTAGGGTACAGGGTATCCCGATAATAGCGAAGGGCTGCCGGATTTTGCATCAAAGGTACACCATCCATCGTGTAAAGGGAGACGATCGCTGTGGTGTGACGTAAGGCTTCAATCGATCTGAGTGTTTCTTGATCGATCTGATTGATAAGTTGTGTTGTTCCTTCAACCAGTATCGCCATTCGCCCTTGTTCAATAGGAATTCCAGAAAAAATGCAGCGAAGAGAAACAGGTTTTCCTTCTGGGTAAAATGTCCAGTTTTCAGTAATGGTTTTTCCTTGCTGAAATTCTTGCAGATAGCTTTGCAGTCGAATGTGAGTAGACTCGGAAACATCACTGAAGTTGCGATTGAGCAATTCTTCTCGACTTTGAGCATTCCAAATATGCACAGCTGCCTGATTTGCCCACCACATCTGCAAGTTTTGAATATCATAAATCCAAACTGGAGTTTGTAATCGGTCAAATGCAATCAAGTCTGCAACTGATATATTCTTTGGCAATGGTGTTCTTGTGATAATGGATTTTCTAAAATTCTTATAGAGAGTTCTTTTGATTGACCTCAACTTCAACTTTAGCTGAACTGTTAAATATTTCCGGTTTTGATTGAGTTGCAGCGTTAGTTTTTGGCAGGATGTAGCCCTTCGCTGATGGCGTTCTGCTTCCCCAAGAGCGATTCCTAGCTCTGCGGCCACTAGTTGAAGATACTCAATTTCTAAAGAACTCCATTGACGTGAGCCACTGCACTGGTGAGCAATTAGTAAGCCCCATAAATGAGGATATGTACTAGAAACTCCATCAATTTGTTGATTATTTACTAAAATTGGTACTACTAAATTAGCTTGAATCTGCAAGTCCGTTAATAGCTTTTTATAACAAGGATCAAGTGTTGTAGCATTAATGTCTTCAATGACACCAACGTATCCATCTCGATATCGCGTTGTATTGAAGCAAGAATCGTAAATTAATTGCCTTAAAATTGGTTTCCATCCATTACTTACAGACTCTTCTGCTATTACTCCATCTCCATTTGGCAAAAAGCGATAGATAATGACGCGTAGGCGTAGCCCGTCGTAAACATCGCTTTCTAAAATTGTTCTAACTTCGCTGACAATAATCTTGAGAATTTCATTCACTTCCAGCGACAGGTGAATTTGATCAGCCAGCATCCTAATTTGATCGAGGATTTGCTTTAAATCAATTTCAGAGCTCGATAGACTATTGAATATCATGGTAATGCTATAGCAATAAGTAAGTGTATCTACTTCCTTGAAAGTAAAAATTAGTTTGGGTATTTCATTTTATTCCAAATTACCCAAAACGTTAAGTTAAATTCAAGCTTACATTTTGATATGGCAGTCCTAAATGATTCGTAAACGTCTTTATTCTTGTTCACTCCATTAATGAAGTAAAATCCCAACCCAGTAGTTGAGCAACTTGAGCAGGGAGGGTAACTGGATTAAAGGGCTTGGGAATTACGCCTGCAACTTGATACTGCCGCAAAATTTGCGAATCCAGCCATCGCGCTTTAGCACTAAGCAGTACTACAGGAATAGCTTGAGTTTCTGGATGACTTCTGAGTTTATTCATAAACTCAAAACTAGCTATGTCACAGATTGATATATCTAATACAATCGCATCAGGACTATCACGTACTGCATTCTGCAATCCTTCTAATGGAGAATCTGCTGTCACTACATTCCAACCAGCTAAATCTTGGAGGCAAAATTTTACTATCTCACGTACATTCAGTTCATCGTCAATGAGCAATATTGTTTTGCCGGTTATGTTTACCTCCTCTAGGATATTCATGTTATTTCATACAGTTCTCCAGTAAGATAAAATATTTTTATCTGCAAACAAAAAATATAAGTTACAAAAATAAAAAACTAATAAAGATATAGATTTTGTTACAAAGCTTAACAATTAATCATCCCACCCCAGAATCTCAGTAACTTCGTTGCAAATAGAGGTGGGTTCAAAGGGTTTGGTAATAATCCCGGCAATTCCCATCTGGGCGAAACGGGCGCGATCGCTCCCTTGGACTTTTGCTGTTAACAAAATCACTCGAATCCCTTGGGTTGTAGAATTTGCCTGAAGTTTTTCGTATACTGCAAAGCCGTCCATGTCAGGCATAGACACATCAAGTAGAATGGCATCAATAGCTTCTGTCTGGGCGATTTTTAATCCTTCTTCTCCTGATGCAGCTATCAGGGTGTCCCATCCTCCCAAGTCTTCTAAACAAGCTTGTACTAATTCGCGGATTCGTTCTTCATCATCCACAATTAACAATCTTTTAGTCATTTGTGCATTTGTCATTGGTCATTTGTCATTGGTCATTGGTCATTGGTCATTAAGTCAAGAGTTAGGAATTCTTCTTCTGCTCCTCTGCTCCTCTGCTCCTCTGCTCCCCTGCTCCTCTGCTCCTCTGCTCCCCTGCTCCCCTGC
>CAXUOL010000144.1:0-11799 GCA_964252435.1 uncultured Nostoc sp. | reverse complement strand
AGTTAGGAGTTAGGAGTTAGGAGTTAGGAGTTAGGAGTTAGGAGTTATTCTCCCCCTGCTCCTCAGCGACCTATCCAAAATTCCAGGGGATCTATGGTTGATTTACAGTAAGGCCAGCTACGCAAAGTTGCTTCCATTCCTGCCTCCCAGTAGGGTGGTTCCAATCCCAATCCTAAGCATAGATGAGATAGGATGCTAGCAAAGTGCTCATTGTGACCAAACTCTCCTAGATGGGCATGGGCGTATTCATGGACGACTACACCAAACCAATCTTTAGGTGCAACTCGACCAACATCTACCAGAATAGTGATTGGGTTTGTGAGAATGTTGCACAGCCCATCTATGCCGAAGGATTGAGCTATGGGAACTGCAAAAATTTGGATTTGGCGACGCTCTTGGGGATGAAAGCACTCATGACAAACTTTTAGATAGGTATTGATCTGAGCGTTTACGGCGTTAATATTTTCGCCGATCCAAGTGCAAATGGGGATGCGATCGCGCAGGTTATCAAACACATTCACCATAGCCGGTTCTAGGGCAAGTCCCTGTACCAAACGCAGATAATCTTGCCCACGAGTAAAAGCATCGCTCTGCTTAAGAATCATTCACCAGCCCAAAACTGAATAAAACTGTCTTTTTTCCGAAACATCCGCTCCTTGTCTTTCTGTTACTTCTTCTGCACTGGAAACCTCAGCAGAAGTTTCAATGCGGGTTTCTGTACAAAACGATGCGGTACTAAAGCCGCCAAACCGTTTGACTGTACTGGTTCGCATTCGCATATTTGGGCTGGCGAACCAGAATCGCTCAATGGAACTCATTGTTTCATATTCAGTTGTCAACACCAGTCCATCTTCATCATCCATGTGAAAAAGACCGACTACAGGCACTATTTCGGCGTAGCCTCTTTCGCGGAGTAATTTGCCTTGCCTTGGATTATCGCCATCAGGCACGATCGCAAATATGGTTTTCCCCTGATGATTCTCCTCATCCTCTCGATCCCAAGCCATTGTCCCTAGCCAACGCACACGCGAGCCACCGACTGAAAGGCTGGGGTCAATCTCATGATACTGGCACAGTTCAATGATTTCTGGATGATCGGCATCAAGAGTTTCTACCTGTATATCCGATTCTCCTGTTTCTGAGCGCTTGAACGCCAGATGATGAGTTGCACGTTGCGATCGCCACTTACCAGCACTTAGCTGAAAAAATTCCATTGCGTCTATCAATCTTCTGACTCCTACTTATGACTCCTGCGGATGATGTTTACCTTGTTCTATGTTTTTAGAGTAGTTGGTATATAAACATTCTAAACATTACAGCGATTAGTGGTCAGCTTCAATAAACACCCTAGAAAGGGAGAGGTAGAGGTGTTGTTACGTAATTGTAAACTTTTATGAGTGTGATTCATTATGGCTTGACAATGTAGACATTTTACTACTCAAGTGCTAGACTAGTAAAAAGCGATCGTCTTCCACTAACAACAAATACCCCTCAATTCAGTCAATCACAGGAGTGAATGATGGACTTTCCAGTAGAATTAACTTTAGAACAACAGTTTCGCTTACAAAATTTGAAAGACCAGGTAAAAAGTTTGAGTCAACAAGAGGCTCAAGAATTTTTGCTAGAAGTTTTACGGCAGATGATGGTGAAAGATAACTTGGTCAAACATCTGCTGAAACAAGCTTGACCGAGTAAAAAACAAAATTTTTTCCTTAAGACTTACGCAATGGCAGAGTTCCATCAAAATGCGTAAGTCTTAATTTTTTTGGCCAATTTCGGCTAAATTTTGATTTTTTGATTGGGAAAGCCAGATATAGGTAAATATTACAGATTATTACTTTGTCTCTCATAGTAAAGACTAGGGTACTCTTGATCCCCTATGTTTTTGTTTGGCTACTCACAGTTAACCTGATCGAGAACACGCCAAAAATAATATCCGCCATTTGTGAATATTAAGGAGAACTCATGGTTCTTGATGCTTTTTCCAGAGCTGTAATTGCGGCTGATGCCAAAACCGCTCCTATCGGTGGTGCTGACTTGGCAGCCCTGAAGTCTTTCATCGCTGAAGGCAACAAGCGCCTTGATGCAGTGAATGCGATCGCCAGCAACGCTAGCTGTGCGGTTTCTGATGCCATTGCTGGGATTGCTTGTGAAAACACAGGTTTGATTCAAGCTGGTGGTAACTTGTATCCTACTCGTCGGATGGCTGCTTGCCTGCGTGATGCTGAAATCGTTCTGCGCTATGTAACTTATGCGCTGTTGGCTGGTGATTCTTCCGTTTTGGACGATCGTGCTTTGAACGGTTTGAAAGAAACCTACACAGCTTTGGGCGTACCCACTGGCTCTTCTGTACGGGCTTTCCAAATTCTGAAGGCTATCAGTGTCGCTCACATTACCAACACCAATACTGAAGCTAACGCTGGTAAAAAATTCCGTAAACAAGAAGTTGTTCAAGGCGACTGCTCTGCTCTAGCTTCTGAAGCTGCTAGCTACTTCGATCGCGTTATTTCTGCTTTGAGCTAATCGCTCATGGCTAAAGGCTGTTAGCCAAGCAAACTGAAATTAAAACTCGATCAAATCTAATCTGGAGTATAAAAAGCAATGAAATCAGTTATCACTACAGTTATTGGATCTGCTGATGCAGCAGGTCGTTTCCCAACCACCTCCGATCTGGAATCCGTTCAAGGTAGCATTCAGCGCGCTAATGCTCGTCTAGAAGCTGCTGAAAAATTGGCTTCTGGTATCGATAACGTAGCTAAAGAAGGTTATGATGCTGCGTTCAAGAAATATCCTTTCCTGAGCCAAGAAGGTGAAGCTGGCGACACTCAAGTTAAGAAAGACAAGTGCCTGCGCGACATCAAGCACTACTTACGCTTGATCAACTACAGCTTAGTTGTGGGTGGTACTGGGCCTCTAGATGAGTGGGGTATTGCAGGTGCTCGCGAAGTTTATCGCTCTTTGAATCTGCCCACTGCTCCTTACGTTACCGCGTTGACTTATACTCGCGATCGCGCTTGCGCTCCTCGCGACTTCTCTCCTCAAGCGTTGGTTGAGTTCCGCAATCTCCTCGACTACGTAATCAACTCCCTTTCATAGTCATAGGGATTGACTAGACGTAGACGAGCGATCGTCATACTCTAAAACTCAGGGACTCTCAGTCTGTTGCTTTGCCTGTATCAGGTTGGGTGATTGACCAAGAGTCCCTAAGTTGTTATTAATTCGTAATTCGTAATTCGTAATACTTCGACTTGGCTCAGTACAAGTTCGTAATTCTTAATTAATGATTGAACTTGGGGGATTTAAACAGGGAAATTTTATTTTATGACAATAGATTCTCTATTTGCACAGTTAAAACACCCCAACCCCAATTTGCGGGAACGAGCCATCTGGGAACTGGCTGATGTCCGTGATGAGAATACCATTCTTCGGCTGATGGGTATTTTAGATGAAGAAGATGTCACCTATCGTCGAGCTGCGGTAAAAGCACTAGGTGCTATTGGTACAGATGCTGTACCGCTACTGGTAGAGTCATTAGTAAATAGTGATAATGCGACCATTCGGGGTAGTTGTGCTAAGGCTCTAGCACAGGTTGCTGCTAATCATCCCGATGTTCCCTTCCCAAATGAGGGCTTACAAGGATTGCAAACAGCGCTCAATGACCCAAATCCCGTTGTTTATATCGCATCAGTAATGGCATTGGGTGAGATTGGTTCTCCTGCCTTTGAGATTTTGACTGAAGCTCTGAAAACAATAGATAATGTGGCGGTGGCTGTGGCGATCGTTAATGCACTCGGTTCGATGGGTGATATCCGAGGGGTGGAAGTGCTGACGGCATTGACAAATGATGAATCTGTTGATCCATACATTCGAGAGTCAGCGGTGAGTGCTTTGCCCCGATTAGATCAAGTGATTAAATATAACAGATAGTAGCGATCGCTCCTATTACTACTTTTATCAATCCCAATAGGGCGGATACATTAGATGAGCTTGCTCTTCTGGAGTCCGGTTTTTGCAAAATGTTAGGCGCTCTGCAATTGCTAGGGCGCGATCGTACTCCTCTTCCGTCTCAATCACCTTGGGAGTGTAAATGTCCATCGCCTTATTCCCAAGCTTTTTCCTCTAACTGCCTCTCAATTTGAGAAATCGCCAACTTAATCACTGCCTGAACCCCCGCTTCTTCTTCAGTTAATGCGGCTTGCAGGGGTTCTAAAGCAGCACTATCGCCAATCTTCATCAATGCCAAAGCCGCTGCTTTTCGAGTTTCCCAATCGGGATGATGCAGTAACTCAACGAGGCTAGGAATTGCTGAACGATAGGTTAGGCTACCCAAAGCTGCTGCTGCTTCACACCTGACAATTTCAGATGGATCATTCAGGGCGTTAATTAAAATATTAAACGCTCCTTCTTCAGTGCCTTCTTGAGCAATTTTAGCGATCGCACCCACCACCGCAGCCCGAACTTCAGCCGAGTCTGAGTTAATCTCTCGATATAAATGCTCCTTTGCTTCTACTCCAATAAATCCTAACGCCCATACCGCATGACCTTTGGCACTTTCTGGATACTCAGTTGACGCTAAGATTTTCAGCAATGCTGGTACAGCTGCCTCACCTATTTTGGCAAGCCCCCCCACCGACGAGGTTTTGACCACCATATCTTCATCATTTAACAGGGCGTTGACCAAAGTGGGAACTGCGATCGGGTCAGCAATCAGTGTCAAGGTTTTAGCGCTGGCTCTCCGCACAACTGGGTTTGGATGATTTGCCACAGTTTCCATCAATAAAGGGGTTGCTGGTTTGCCAATTTTCCCCAAAGCCTCTGCAAAACTCAACCTCACCATGCCTCGTGAGTCCCCCATACTCTCAACCATCCGCTTGAGTAGTTCTTGGTCATCTGAGTTGAAGGTGTTTAAGCCTAATTGCTCACTCACCGCTTTAAATAAAGCGTCAGTTTCTGCATGGGACAGATTTAACGAATCTGCCCCGGATTGAGTTTCGGAGTTGAGCATATAATCTCTAGCTAAATTATCAAGACAAATGACTAGTTGCTACCACTCAGGGCAGCCTGTTGATTACGGAGTTCCTGGAGGGCAGAATCAATCTTGGCAAGCTCAGGCTCCAGTTTTGCTGTAACACTTACCCTCATTAACTTAGCCCGTTTTGCTGTTTCCATAGTTTCTTGAACTAGACGTTCCCGATATTGCTCAAGTTCTGCAATCACTTCTGCTACATCTTGAGCGGTTACGTTATCGGTTGTTGTGAGTTCTGAGGTTTCATCCATAACTTTTGTTTCCTAGATGCGTGTTTATATAAATGATATGCATTGAATGTTCGACTATCGTTTGTATTTAGTGACTTGCTAAACACCAGGACTTAGCTGTTACATAAAACTGACCAATTGGCAAGAGGCAACTAAACTAATAGCTCACAAATAGATATATTTTGATCTTCTCAGATCGCGTTACTACTGGTAAAGCTTTTTGAGGAAAATCTTCAAAAGTTGAACTCAACTACAGTTAAGATCAGTCTTTTAGGCTTTTTTTATTGAAAGTGCGTCACCGAACGACTTGTTATAGACAGGGCACTAGTACCGCAAGGCTTCAGGAGGCAGTCCCGATGAAAAAATTTCACCGCCAAGCATGAAAATCTGGCTTTCCCCTACACCCCATACCCTTACACCCCTAAACCCACTTTCAAGTCAGGAGGTCGTTCGCGTAGCGTCTCGTAGAGAAGGCAGGAGGCTCAGTTGGAACCCACCCTTACTCATAGTGGGATTGATCTTGGACGCTTTATACTGCACTTCGTGCCGCTACGCGCTTTCGCGCTGCGCGTCTGGTGTAATTCTTTCTTGAAACTGGGCTTTAAAAGAAAGAAACTTTAGTTTTAATTGATACTCCTAACCTCCTGTCTCCTGCCTCCTGCTTTTTTGTAATTCGTAATTTGTAATGACGCTCTTTACGTTCGCGCAGCGTGTCGCAGACAGATGCTAAGAGCGAACGAGCGTCAGGGGTAGCTTATTTATGCCGAGTTGTACTAGGCAAATTCTCTTGATAAATATTTGTAACTGCTGTAAAGAAGATAACAATGAACGCTAAAGCAAAGTACAGGATAACAAAAGTAACGATTACCTTCATAATCCCTCCAGCGACACCTGCCGCTATGTCGCTACTTGTAATTTGTTGTTTATTCTTAATTTCTTCTTTTAATTCGCGTAATTCAGACCGTAAAGCTTCTAACTCTGTAACTTCAGAATTAGCTCCTTGAGATTGTTGTTGTTCCCAATCCGAGTCATTTGGATCGTTATTCATATTATTATCTCAACAAATTTTAAAAATTATCCTGTTAACGACATTTATTATGCTATTACAAAAATATTTATATTCTCTTTTAGGCGATCGCATCAGTTTCTAGGCTTGATTTTCTCATCTCTGGCATCTAGTCTAAACTCCAGGGAGCAACTGCATTTTTTGATAGTTTAATGCATAAACATCATTTACCGCTATTTCCATGTCCCCAGTCCCTAGTACGATAGTAAAAGTGATTTCTAAGCAATTATCCAAAAGCAATTTATAGATCAATGGATAAACGTTTTTTTAAAATGTTTGGGTTAACAGAAGAAGAAGCGATCGCAATTATTGATACACCATTAGAACAACTCGAAGACGCTTCTGATAAGTATATTGCTGTTTCCCATCTAATTAACTTTCCCACTGAGCAATCGATCGCAGCTTTGGTACGAGCGATTGAAACCAGTAACCCTGATGAGTTAGACCACCGAATTGTCCGACGCAAAGCTGTGGAAAGTCTGGGGCGATTGCAGGCAAAATCAGCTTTACCTGTAATTCGGCAATGCCTTAAAGATGATGATATTTATACTGTTGAAAATACCGTGTGGGCGATTGGAGAAATTGGCACTAAAGATCCAGAAATTCTCGAAGAGATAGCGCAACTGCTGGATAAACCAGGTCAAATCTATCGAGTCATTATTCACGCCCTAGCTAACGCTGACTATCAGCCTTCCCTAGAACGTGTGCGGAAGTTTACCCAAGTTGAGGATGAACCTACCCGTAGTGCAGCGATCGCTACAGTTTGTCGGTTCATCGGTGACTACTCCCAAATTACTGAGGTGATGGCGCTACTGCAAAGTTCCAGTGTCAATGCACGGCGCGGTTGTATTCAAGACCTGATTGATTCACGCTACTACAAAGCCATCCCAGAAATTGCCCGTTGTCCTGTATCTTTAGTGTTTCGGTTGCGAGGATTGCGGATGCTTTTGGATGTAGGGGTTCCCAGTGGTGAAATTACCTTTACAGAAATTCAACCTTACTTAGAGCAAGTACTCTACGATCATCCCAATGACCTCGATCTAGTACATGAGTATGATGCTACCCCTGTTCTGGATTTTGTGATTAACGAACTCTACGAAACCGATTTTGGACGGTGTTATTTAGCAACAAAAACCTTACTAGATATCTATCCACAAGAAGCACCAGCAGCGCTTTTAATAACTTATTCGGACAAGGCATATAACGATTATGGCGCTCATTATCATGTTATGAAACTTTTCGGCTGGCTGAAATATGCTCCCGCCTACGATTTATTAGTAGAAAACCTGCACAACCGCGAACCTCAGTTTCAGAAATCTCGTGCTGCGTGTGCGATCGCTCTTGGTGAATTGGGTGATTCACGAGCGATTCCTGAAATCAAAATTTGCTTAAATACGCCGATTTGGGATTTGAAATACGCTTGTTTATTAGCGCTAGACCGCTTAGGAGACTCTTCTGGTCGAGAAATATGTGTTCACGATGCTGACTGGTTAATTAAAGCCAAAGCAACGAGTAATTAATAGTTAGGGATTATCCAATCAATTTTAGATTTTTATTTCAATCCAAAATCCAAAATTAAAAATCTAAAATTGCCAGATTCAAGAGTTATATTATGTCTGCTTGATTACTTAATTTAACTTTTAAGAGATAACTTTAGTTACAGCCTCAGTTCATTTGGGTAAATACTTTTTTCCTTAGATTTGTGATTAATGGCTTTTCCAGATAAGAATGGATTACGCATCCCATAACTATTGCTAGTATAACAATTAGAAATGCACTAACATCGTAATATATGTTGGGATTTGGAATTAGGGATAAAATATTAAGTTTATCTGTAAATTTAGTGAAAATTTTACTTATATTACCTAAGAAAAAACCGTGCGTTAAATATATAGAATAAGAAGCATTCCCTATATAAATTAGAATTTGTGGTATATTAACTGTCTTTGATAGTTCTAAATAAACAGATCCTATAATCAAGAGAGTAAATGGAATACCATAAGCTACTGATGGAGGGATACCTGAAACATCAAATTCCTTGTATTTTGTATTTATAACTGATACAACTAACAGAAAAATTGAAGTATAAATTAATGATGTCGCAAACTTAAATTTGTATTTAGATATCGTATAAGCAGCTAAACAACCTAGTACAAACTCTAGATTACGTTCGTTAAATATAAATGTAAGCAGAAAACTTTCATCGATTGGTAATAATTTTAAAAGATTGAGAATTATGCCAATTATCCAAACAAAAATTATTGACTGGAAAATTTTTGTATTTTTCAATATTAGTAGGGCAAATATACAGTAGAAAAAAACTTCATAACTAAGCGTCCAACTGACACCAATAAAAGTACTCTCTAGAATAGAATGGTCTTGAGGTAGCAGTAAAACAGCCTTGATAATTTCGTCTGCACTTCGCTGATAAATGCTATCTTTATTAGTATTAAATAGAGAAGCTAGAATTTTGATGCTTAAAATACTCCAATATAATGGATATATGCGGATGAATCTTTTCAAGATAAAAGACTTCAACTTATTCGGTTTACCTAGATCAGATTGATGAATATAAAATATAATAAATCCACTGAGTACGAAGAAAAAATCCACGCCTATCCAACCAAAATGAAATATTTGTAATAAATCATCTTGGTGAATCTCACGAGAAAGTATTGTATTACCGTGGGTTAAAACTACTAGTACAGCAGCGACACCGCGATATACTTGGAGCAAATTTAATTTTTGGTTCATAGTATTTCTCAGGTTAGTTGTAGTAACTAAACAAATGATTTAAATCAGTAAATGCCAAAAATCTTGTGATTATTTACTGTCCCTCCCAAGCAGCAAATTCAAAAGTAGGAGGATAGGAGGAGATAATATTATTCAACAGCAAAGGCATGTAGAATTAGTGCTACTTCCACCAACTTATCCTGATTTAGAAATTGGAAGTACTCGGGGTTCATTTGACCTAGATCGTCTTTGCTGATTCGATTTACAAAAAGGCAGGAGTTAGGAGGCAGTGTTTCGACTACGCTCAACAACCAGGCAGGAGGTTAGGAGTATCAATTAAAACTTTAGTTCTGGGTTTAAAGCCCAGTTTAAACAAAGAATTATACACCAGACGCGCAGCGTCTCGCAGAGAAGTATAAAGCGTCCAAGATCAATCTCACTATGAGTAAGGGTGGGTTCCTCCTGCTTCCTGCCTTCTCTACGAGACGCTACGCGAACGACCTCCTGCCTCCTGAATTTGGTTTCAATTACCTGACTGAGGTATACTACCATATACATTATCTGCCGCGTCAAGAAATATACAGACACTGTTCAGGAAATTAAATTTGTCAAATTGGCAAGTTTCTGAAACAAAAAAACTCGTGAGTAGCATTTTCAGGCTAATCTGAATAATGCTCTCACGAGTCACAAAAAGTAATTATTTAGACAGATTAGGACTTGCTAGTGGTGACTGCTTCGTTTAAAACTAACTTTGGTTCTGGTGTCTCCTCTTCTTCTTCTGGCAAACCGAAAATTGACCTGTACAACTTCACGTACTGCTTGGCAGATTGATACCAACTAAAATCTTGACTCATGCCACGTTGTTGTAGTTCTTGCCATTGCGGTTTGAAACGGAAGCCTTCCCAAGCCCGGATCATAGAGGTGAAAAGGTCTAGCGGTTCATAGCGATCAAAGCAATAACCAGTACCAGCAGCATTTTCAGGGTCGTGATGGGTTACGGTGTCAACTAATCCACCTGTGCGGCGGACAATCGGCACAGAACCGTAGCGCAAAGCCATCATTTGGCTAATACCGCATGGTTCAAAACGGCTGGGCATCAAGAAAGCGTCAGTACCAGCGTAGATGCGGCGAGACAGGGCATCGTTATACAGTAAATAAGTTGCCATGCGTCCGGGGAAGCGAGATGCTAATTGCCACATCTGAGTTTCATAGTAGCGATCGCCTGTCCCTAACAGTACAAACTGGGCATCTGTATAAGATAGAAAGCGATCAAGGATTTGCAATATCAAATCAATGCCTTTTTGTTCCACTAATCGGGTAACAATCCCAATAAAAAAGGCTTTGGAGTTAACTTCTAATCCTACTTCTTGTTGCAAAGCAATTTTATTGGCTTTGCGTTTTTCTAAAGTATCAGCGGTAAAGGTTTGCTCAATGTATTTGTCATTTTCTGGGTTATAAACTTCGGTATCAATACCGTTGATAATCCCAGATAATTTACCGCTAATAAAAGACAGCAAACCTTCTAATGTTTCACCGTAAGTAGCTGTCTTAATTTGCTCGGCATAGGTAGGCGAAACTGTATTTACCTTATTGGCAAATTGTACCGCCGCCGCCATGACGTTGTGTCCTTGCATATACCAGGGACACCAAGTAATTTTCTCTAAATACCAACGCCACGGCCCTTGATAAGCTAGGTTATGGATGGTAAACACTGTAGTGATATCAGGATCTTGGTGCATCCACACCGGAATCATCCCCGTATGCCAATCGTGACAATGGATAATATCTGGCTTCCAGTAATTCCAGGCAAACTCGGCTGCACCATTAGCAAACAATGTGAACCGCCAATCTTCATCATCTCCAGAATAGATGCGGCGCGGCATGAAGGACGGATGTCCAAATAAGTACAAGGGAACATCAGTACCAGGCAGAACACTTTCGTATACTGCAAAGTGCTGAAACATGGCATCTCCCCACCAGATGGGTTCTTGGGGAATTTCCATTTTGTCTGGCAGGAAGCCGTAGTAAGGCAAGAATATCCGCACATCATGCCCCATTTCTCTCAGGACTTTGGGTAATGCCCCGACAACATCACCCATTCCTCCTACTTTCGCAACTGGTGCTGCCTCTGCTGCAACAAATAGAATCCGCATGGTAATTTTTGCTTCCCTGAGTCTATATTGGCAAATTAACTTTCTGAAATCCCGATCAACGTGACTTGTCGCGTCTGGCACATCTTGAGTGCAACGGCGATCAATTCTTATCTAATCACATCAGCTTGCCCAATTGCTTAGGAACCGCGCTGAATTACCGCAAAAATTTCTGATAAAATTTCTTGCGCTCCCTGTTTTCGCAACAGTTCTGCTAGTTCTGTGCCTAGTGCTTCGGCGTTGTTGGCAATCCCAGTGACGCTATCTTTGACAAACTTTTGACCATCTACACTGGCGACTATTCCGGTTAAGCTCAAATTCTCACCAGATATTTCTGTATTTACACCGATAGGTACTTGACATCCGCCCTCTAAAGAGCGAAGAAAAGATCGTTCGGCAAGACAGCGATCGCGTGTTTCGGTATGTTCAATTGCTTTGAGTAGAGATAGCACTTCACTATCATCAGCACGGCATTCTATCCCTAAAGCACCTTGTCCAACGGCGTGGAGGGAGATTTCTTTGGGTAAGACTTGATGAATGCGATCGCCCATTCCCAATCTCTCTAACCCTGCTGCTGCCAAAATCAAAGCATCG
>CAXUOL010000143.1:3467-11803 GCA_964252435.1 uncultured Nostoc sp. | reverse complement strand
GGGAAAGGTAAAAACCGTACTTCGTCCCGCTGCGCTAACGCCCGAAGTCAAGCGACCTGTTCATCCCTTTCCCCTTTCCCCTTTAACATGAGTCCCTTTTATTTCTTGGAACACTCATAGTTACAAATCTTTGATGACTTTAGAGCAACGCAATTTTAACGTGAATTCGACAGACCTCACCCACCCAGCCTCCCTCTCCTGCGAGGAGAGCAGCAGGGTGGTTTCATACAAGCAGAGAAAAACTAAAACTGGGTTTCAAAGCCTCTCCCCCCGTGGGCTATCCATAATTACGAATTAACCGTCTGTAGCAACTGATTCCACTGCTCCGAGCGCTTTTAGAGTCGCTTTTTGGGCTGCGGTTAACCCTGTAATGCTTGCAATGTTCATATCTTCGTAAGGGCGGGGCGATCGCAATGTTTGCAAACACTCCCCTGTTTCGACATCCCACAGCTTAATTGTCTCATCTTGACTTCCACTAGCAAGGGTTTGCCCGTTGGGGTGAAAGGCAATTGCCCAAATCCAATCTGTATGTCCTATGAGTGTTCTCAAGCATTTTCCTGTATTGCTGTTCCAAAGTTTTATCGTTCCATCTTGACCTGTACTGGCAATAATATTGCCTTGGGGATGAAACTTTGCACCTAACACTATTTTTGTGTGTCCGTGCAAAGTTTGCTGACAGTTTCCTGTATTGATATCCCATAATTTCAAGCTGAGGTCAAAACTGCCGCTGAGTAACGTTTGACTGTCTGGACTCCAGTCTAGTGAATATACCCAACCGGAATGTGCCTCTAAAGTCTTGATACATTGCCATGTTTTGACATCCCATAACTTAATGCAGCGATCGCTGCTAGTAGCTAGAAATTGCCCATTTGGACTCCAGGCAACAGAAAATACCCAACCAGTATGTCCCTCTAAAGTCTTGATACATTCCCCAGTTTTGATATCCCAAATCTTAGCCATAGTATCTGTATTAGCACTGGCTAAAGCGCTTCCTTGAGGATTCATCGCAAGTGAGAGTATCCACCCGTTTACCTGTAAAGTTCTTAAGCATTTACCTGTAATCGTATCCCAAAGGCGAATTGTCCCATCTGCACCAGCACTAGCAAGGATTGTTTCGTGAGAACTAAAAACAGTCCCACAGATTTCACGAGTATGCCCATGTAAAGTATGTATGCATTTAGCTGTGGAAATATCCCATATTCTTAGTGTTTTGTTTGTATTTGCAGCTAATAGCTGACCATTGGCGTTAACAGCTACACACCAAACACGACTGGAGTATCCTTGTAAGGTTTTTAAACATCTCCCTGTAGTCACATCCCATAACTTAACGCTCTGATCTTCACTTGCACTTGCTAAAGTTTTACCATTGGGGCTGAAAGCAACTGACCAAACACGGCCTATATGTCCTAAAAAGGTTTGAATACATTCGCCAGTTTCGACATCCCACAAACTGATTACAGATGCTTCACCTGCAACTACAACACTGTCACCACTAGGACTAAAGCTAACTGACCAAACACCATCAATTTGATTTCCTTGTAAAGTTGTTCGACATTCCCCCGTACTCACATCCCAAAGTTTTACTGTTTTATCAGCACTCCCACTTGCTAGTATCTTGCCATCTTCACTCAAAGAAACTGACCAAACTTGTGCCAAATGTCCTTCTAAAGTCTGCAAATATTCACCACTATCAACATCCCAAATCTTGATAGTTTGGTCTTCACTTCCACTAGCAATAATTTTGCCATCTGAACTAAAAATAACTGGACGAACAATATTTGTATGTCCTTTTAATACTTTCAATAATTGTCCAGTATTAACATCCCAAAGTTTAACAGTATGGTCTCCACTACTGCTTGCTAGGATTTTTCCATCTGGGCTGAAGCTGATCGACCAACTACGTTTGGAATCATCTTGTAAAGTATGATGACATTTACCAGTATTAATATTCCATATTTTCATGACACCATCATCACTACAAGTTGCTAAGACTTCACCATTCGGACTAAACTTAGCGTCCCAAACCCAGGCTTGATGTCCTTGTAGAGTCGTTAAATGTATCGCTTCTAAACCTTCAATATTCCATAAATGAATGCCATCATTTGCATCAGTACTAACTAAAACTTTTCCGTCAGGGCTAAATTTAACGCCAAGGCTACTAGCTAAATATTCTGTAAAAACTGATTTATTAATATTTGCACCTGTGAAATTTACCTGATTTAAATGGATACCTTGGAAATCAGCTTGCCAAATTGTTAAATTGGAAAAATTATAACCAGTAAAATCTACGTTCAAATGTCGCAGTAGATTAATCAAGTTTCCACATGCATATCCAGGTATAGCGGGCAAGTTTTGTTGTAATTTGAAAATTAATTGCTGAAATTTTAGTTCAATTTCTCCGGGGATATTTAATTTACTTTGTAATCTAATTAATATAGATTCTAAAATTACGCGAGTTTGACTTTCCCTAATATAATCTTTAGCATTAGCTTTGATGAGAGCGTAGCAATTTAATAATCGAATCTCAAAAGTTATTATTTCTTGACAAATCTGTTCAATAAGTTGGTCTGTTATGTATTCCATAACTACAGGTTGCTGAGTAAAGCCACTGGAACTTTTTTCGACTAAGGAACGCCAACTCAAAGACCCCAAGGCTTCTAGTAAATTTGCCCTTGAAACTGCTGGCACAATATCTTCTTGTAACACCGCAGCTACAATTGGCTCACGATTAATTGCTAGCCAGTACATCACTTGCTGCTCCGAAGTCGAGAGTCTTTTGAATTGCTGCTCTAGGAGATTGCCAATGCCATAGAAGACTGTTGAGCCTTCGGCAAAGAAGCTGGCGATGTTGCCTTCATGTAAGTCTCGAATGGATGTGGCAGCAATTTTCAAAGCTAGGGGATTACCACCGTAACACTCAACCAGTTGGCGGGTTTCGTCCTCGGAGCCTGATAGTCCTTTGAGTGTCAAAATTGTTTGTCCGGCTGCAACTTCTAATCCTGATAAAACAAGGGTACGAACTGGCAAACTATCACCTTCCAAGGCGGCGACTTCAGTAGGTTTTTCCCGGCTGGTGAGCAGGACACAGCTTTGATGACCAGTTTCTCCTAATCGCCACAGGAGTTCACCGTAGGGTTCGTAGCCCTGACGGTAACAGCCTGTCCCTTTACCTTGCTCCAATAATGTGTCGAAATTATCCAGAATCAGCAAACATCGGAAATTGCGGAGGTATTCGATTAAACAAGTAATTTGCTCATGAGGGGAAGTGGGCAATGTGGTAACTTGTTGATGAGAAAGGATTTTGATGCAGTCTGTCATCAAGTCATAGAAAAAAGGTGCGTGCCGCAGCGATCGCCAAATCACATACTCGAATTCGACCTGTAGCTGTTCTGCTAGCTTCACTGAGAGTGCAGTTTTGCCCATACCACCCATACCTAGCAGTGCCACTACACGGCAGCGATCTCTCACAATCCATTGGCTGAGGGTTTCTAATTCAGTAGTACGTCCATAGAATTGAGAAACGTCGATAGCTTCCCCCCAGTTTGTGATCGGTTGAAAATTTAAGGTTGAGGAGGCGTTTGTGTCCTTTTGTCGCTGTGCGGTTCGCTTCAGTACTCCGTGCAGGTTATTTTTGGTAACTTTTTCTCCTAAAGCTTGAGAGAGCGATCGCCATAATTCAGAGCCAACGTCTTTGATGTAACCACAATCGTAATCGGACTCTACAGCCATGTCTAAGTACGTCTGTCCTTCCCAAGATTGACACAAGACAATCTTTTGAACTTTTGTTAAGCATCCCCGTTCTAATAATTGCTCAACTAGTGCGATCGCTTCTTCAACCGTCATTTATCTTTCCACGTAGAAAAACCAAGTTAACTACGATATTCCCACCAGAAGTTTTGTTATTTTTAGAAGTTTACGTAAATTTATCAAAAAGATCCGACTTTTTTCCGACCTTTTTCCGACCGTCAAGCTTTATACAAGACTGTAGAGTATTTAAACGATAAGTTTCAGCCACAAAACTTACGTTCAAAAATTGGCAAAATCACAATTAAAAAAGAATTTTTATGTTTAACTCAAACGAATTTAGCTCTAACGCCAACTACGAACTAGAACCTAATATTGCTAACATTTTTGCAACATCTCTGCAAGCTACTTACAGCAACCTGATAGCTGCCTCGAAAAGTAATAATTTTTTGGCTGCGATCGCACCAATCTTTAATAGCAGTGGAGATTTAAGCAGACTACAAGTATTGTCTGATAGGTGGGCATCGGGTGATTTTAGCCAATTACCCATGATTCAGATTCTGCCCAGCAATTCGATGAATGGCGCAAATGGTGCATTTTCTGAAGCGACTCGGACAATCTATTTATCTTTAGACTATCTTGCTCAAAACCTCAGCCATCCAGATGTTCTCACAGGTGTTTTACTAGAAGAAATTGGGCATTTTGTTGATACTCTGGTGAATCCAGGTGCTGATACTGTTGGAGATGAGGGAGAATTATTTTCCAAGACTCTGATGGGATTACCTCTAAGTGATGGAGAGAAATTGCTGATTCACCAAGAGGACGATCATGGCTTCATTACTATTGACGGTAAAGCGATCGCGGTTGAACAGGCCTTGACAAATTTTCCCGTGATTAGCGTCGCTGCCACAGATGCAAGTGCTGCCGAAACCGTTACAGGTGTAACTGCTAATCTCGGAACCTTCACCCTGGCTCGCACTGGGGATTTAACCAAAGCCTTAACTGTTAATTACACATTGGCTGGAACTGCGACTAAGAACGTAGACTATAGCAACTTAGCTGGAACTGTTAGCTTTGCTGCTGGAGCTAGCACTACGACTGTTAAAGTTACACCAACCGATGATACTCTGGCTGAGGAGAATGAAACAGTGATCTTAGCCCTGGCAACTGGGACAGGTTATACTGTGGGAACGACGAAGACGGCAACCGTCACTATTGCTGATAACGAAGTATTACCAACTAAAAATATTCTGCAAGGATTATCCTTAACCGCAAATATATTTACAGCATTAGATAATGTCTTTGGTCAAAATTCCTTATTACTTCAAAAGCTTGATTTATTAGGTAAACGAATTGACATTGATACAGCCAAAACTTTTCTAGGAGATGCTAAGACTCGTCTTAACCAAGTCTTCACTAGTTTGAATAGCTTGCCGAGCTTAACTTTAAAAACAATTTTTGATCAATTATCGAATGCTATTAACAATATTGGAACCGTCACAGTTAGCGTTAATGGACAACTAATTGCTTCTAATCTTCTTGGTAGCGTTAATCTCACAAGCGATAGTGAAGTTATATTTAACTTTGACTTTGCTAAATTATTTACAGTTGTTCAAGGTCTCACTGGAACAAAGACATTGAGCCTTGCTGGTATAGACACAAATGCAACTATAACAGGTAATGCCAATGGATCTAGCTCTCTTGGCTTTAAGCTTAACCTTGGTATTGACAAGTTAGGCAAGGCTTTTGTTATTGAAGGTGGTCTTCTCAGTGCTGTTTTTGATTTAAATACCACATTAGCAGGCAGTGCCTCTATCAAAGGACTAGCTAATGGTCAGATAAGTGGAACAGGCAAACTAAATCTCAACACCCGATTAAGAATAGATGATGGTGATACTATTGCCAACGAGCGACTTTATTTGTCGAGTAATAATATAGGAACACTTTTTGCCGCTAATGGCGTATCCTTCACAGGCGGAATTGTGTTGAGTAGTGCCACAATTAAAGGAAGTATTGCAAATCTATCAGCATTTGAAATTCCGATTGCCGCTACAGGTAGTTTGAATTTTGTGACGGGCAAAGCTGAGTTGACTGTTCAACAGGATGCCCTTTTAGATGCGTTAGTGAATGCAGCAGAAAAAGGGATTGGCTCTCTTGCTAACCAGAGTAGTAAGGTTGCCCAATTTACTAAAAATATTCCGTTGATTGGCAGTAATTTATCTACTGCACTTGCGTCAACCATTACTAAAGGACTTACATTTGATGCTCCTAATACAGGAACAAAAGCTTATCTAGCATCCCGTAGTATAGTTGTTGAAAAAATTATTACCCCTCAGCAATTCTTTAGTGGGAATTTTCTCACAAGTGATGTGTTGTTATTGCGCTACAATCCCTCAGTTAGCGACACATTGCAATTGGCAAATACCTCTGGTAGTTTTGATGCGGGTTTAGCTAAGTTTACTCTGAATGGAAATTTGCAAGCTACGCCTAATCTAGCTCTTGATATCCGCTTTGGTCTTGACCTAGCAAATGGCCCCTTTATTTTAGAAGGAGGCACTATCAATGCACAGTTACCGATTAAGGGAAGTTTTAACGGTACAGCAAGTATTGGAAAATTCCTTACTGGTCAAGTGAGTATTGCCAATGCCAATTTGAATCCCCTAGCAAAGTTCACCTTTAGCGACTTTGATGCTGTTGCTAATGAACGTTTTTATCTGTTGGGTAGCAATAACGCCCTTTCTATAGATACCATTTTAGGCAAGAAAAAAGCTATCGCTTTAACAGGTAATTTAGCTTTGGATGCGGCTCTCACGGTGGCGAATCCCGCTCAAAATCTTAACATTCCGCTTCTCAACAAACTCAGCCTAAGTAGTTTTACTTGGAATGCTAGTGTTCAATACGATCTAGTGACGGGTCAAGCTAACTACACCATTAAGCAAGATGCCAGTCTTACTGCAATTGTTAATCTTTTTCAGGGTAAACAGGGAGATATTATCAATTTATTTTTAGGAGATTTGGTTAACTCTAACCCGATTCCTAAAGATATTCGTACAATTCTCACAGAGAAAATACCTTTACTAGACAAGAATCTACTAGATATTATTGGTGCGCCTAAAGGGCTTCAGCTTTTAATTAACCCTGATCAGTTTAAAGGGAAAACTCTTCAGCAAATCAATGATAAAACAGGACAACAGGGACTTGATATTCTAGATTTGAGTTTAGATTTAGTCAAAGTCGATAATGTTTTTAATCTTCTAAGTGGTAAGGATACTAACCTTATTAGTTTAGATATTAAACAAACTCTTGCTTCGTTTGGAAAGAAATTTACGGTATTACCTAGCACAACCGTGTTTACTTTTTATGGGATTGCAGGTGTCAGTGTCGGGGTTGATATCGAAGCTATCATCTCAATGTTAGTTGATACAACCGTAGGTTTTGATACACAAGGGTTCTATGTGATTGAGAGTGGGGCGAAAGCTCCTTCAGGTCGAACTGTAGGGAATATGTTATTTTCTCTCAATCCTACGGTAACTGGAATCATAACAGGAACCCTAGACATAATAACAGTTGTGCCGTTGATTGATGTTGCTGGAAGGGTTTCTTTGATAGGACAACTTGGACTTCGCCTAGATGATAGTCCTTCGGGGGTTGATTCCGATCCTAAAATTCGTTTATCAGGGCTGAATGATACGAATCTATTTCCGACACTGACAATCGATCTTGGACTAGGTCTGACTTCTACTTTGTTCCCTATAGGGGATTTGGGGCTGCCTTTAGTTAAAAAAGGGGAAGTTGAAAAGATTGTGCCTCTTTATAACAAGAGCGCAGGTTCTCTTGCTGATGTCAAGAATGATGTTAAGGCTTTTATTGATAAAACTAGAGGAGAGGGGGCATTAAAAGTTTATGCACTAGGTGTTATTACTGGCGATCCCACATTGCTCACTGCGGGTACTGTCCTTTTGGGTACTTCTCCCCAAGTGACTCAAGCATTTAGTGAGTTGGCGACTGGGTTGAAGGAAAGTGGTCGCGATATGTTGGGTGCGGCAAAGGATTTGGCACTGGTAACGAAGACCTATGGACTTAAGTTAGGAGACACAGCTAAATTCCTGTATGAGAATTTTACGGGGGGTGTTGTCGGTGTTGCGAGTGCTTTATATAAGGAAGTAACTCAGGATATTAGTAATGTTGCTAAGGGTCTTTACAATGGAGTAACTCAGGATTTACGGAGTATTGCCAGAGGTCTTTACAATGGAGTTACAACCAATTTAGATAGCATTGCAAAAGGTATTTATAACGGTGCTATTCAAGAAATAGATAAAGTTGCAAAAGCAATTATAGATGAGTTTGGGAAAGGGTTTTTCTTCGCTCTTGACAATTTAATTAGAGAATTTTTACCCGATGGTGGACAAATAGTAAATTACTTCAATGATGGAGTAAACTATTTACGTAGCAAGTTCAATTCAGTTGGAAAGCTATTTGAAAAAATTGACTTTCTTCCTGATGGTGGACAAATAGTAAATTTATTCAATGACACGGGAAACTATTTACGTAGCAAGTTCAATTCAGTTGGAAAGCTATTTGAAAAAATTGAC
>CAXUOL010000143.1:0-3367 GCA_964252435.1 uncultured Nostoc sp. | reverse complement strand
GAAACTATTTACGTAGCAAGTTCAATTCAGTTGGAAAGCTATTTGAAAAAATTGAGTGGTCAGGCAACATACAAAAAGAATTTTATTATGTCAACGGTCAGTTAAATAAATATTATGAATATGTTGGAGGAAGCCTCAAAAAATACTGGGATACTGCTCAAGGTTGGTGGGATTCTGCGATTGGCTGGTTAACTACAAAGCCTAGTTGGTGGCCTTTCTAAAAATGGCTCTAGTAGAACTATATTTGTTGGTTTATCACATTTGTATTCCTAAAGTGCGATCGCTTTTTGAGTTCGCGGTTCAGAATTAAGGGGCGATCGCCAGGATTTTAAGTTTGTGTTTAACATTTACCATTACACCTGTAAAAGCATCTCCACCACTAACAACCCCAGTTTTCTCTTCTTCCCAACCCACCAACTGGCTAGAACAGGGATGCAACCTCTACCAATCGGGGCGCTTTGCCGAAGCAGTGACGATTTGGCAAACAGCAGCACAACATTGGCTTCTCTGCGCCTCTGCGGTTCGTTATTCCGTAACTCGTGCGTAAGTCCTAAGCATAAAAAAATCGCCCCCTGAATTCAGAAGGCGGATCACCAAGGTGATGTAGAGACGCGGATTTCGCGTCTCTTGTTTTAGCTAGCAACGTATTCTTTGACATTGGCACGACGGCGACGCAGATGAGCCAAAGCTTGATGCTCTAACTGACGGACACGTTCGCGGCTGAGATTTAATCTCTCACCGACTTTCGCCAATGACATTTCATTACCATCTTCTAAACCAAAGCGTAAAGCTACAACTTCTCGCTGTTGCGGAGTTAATTCTGCCAGCAGGTTGTTCAAGTCTTGGCGTAAGAATTCCTGGTTGGTGTAATACTCTGGCGATGGGCCATCATCTTCGAGCATTTCTTGCAACTCAGTATCCTGGTTCTCACCAACTCGCACATCCAAAGACACAGGTTGACGAGCCATATTCAGATACTCACGAATCTGAGTCGGTTCTAGTTCCAGTTCTTTGGCAATTTCGGCTGGAGTAGGCGATCGCCCCAAGGTTTGAGCTAACTCGCGCTGCACTTTTTTGATTTTGTTCAGTTTCTCGGTAATGTGGATCGGTAAGCGAATAGTCCGACCTTGTTGAGCGATCGCCCGAGTAATTGCTTGGCGAATCCACCAGTAAGCGTAAGTCGAGAACTTATAACCCCTCGTCGGGTCAAATTTCTCTACACCCCGCTCTAATCCTAGTGTTCCTTCCTGGATTAAATCCAGAAACTCCATATTTCGCTTTTGATACTTTTTAGCAATAGCGACAACCAAGCGCAAATTCGCTTCGATCATTTTTTGCTTTGCACGCTTACCTTGTGCCACTGTTTGTTGCACATCGGTTTCCGATTGTTTAACGTGATCGGCCCACTCTGAGATATCCGGTTCGCGTTGCAACTTCTTCGCCAAAGCTTCCTTGGCGTCGATGAGCGTCATCATTTGTTGCACTTGCTTCCCAAAGACAATTTCTTGTTCGCGGGTTAGCAGTGGTACACGACCAATTTCTCGCAGATAGGTTCGCACCATATCAGCCGTGAATTTGGTGTTGAGGTTTTCCGTTTGGGTATTGACACTAGGCATTGGTGCGACGTCCTCTACTTCGTAAAGATAATGTATGTTTTATTACTAAAATGGATGGGAAAAAGTAGTACATCTATCACGAAATATCAGGAGATACCAAAAGCAATTAATTAATTGATACAGCCGTTGTTAAGACGGTAAGCCCCCAATGATAGGTTCCCCTACCTTCCCTAAATTTTCAATTTTTTATAAGCACGCTGGTTATTTTTGAAAATCCTTTTCTTGGAAAGTTACTGACACCGAGCAGCAAAACCGAAGTCGGTATGAGTTCTACTTAACTTATGATACGATAAATCAGGCAAATAGTAAACTATTTTAAGATAAAACCTATCATTATAATTCAAAAGCAGCCGTTATATAAAAAAATTTAAAGTCCCTTGAAATTACTGACTACATCTATAGTGACGCCAAAAACCCCTCTTCTGTTGCCAAAAACTAGCCGGATAACCGAACTTAATTTGCTGTGACAATGGAGGGATGTTACGAATTGGGAATTGGGCATTGGGCATCGGGCATTGATTAAGAGTTAGACTCGTTCCCAGCCTCCAGGCTGGGAATGTGTTCCGAGAGGCTCTGCCTCTCGTTAAGCCACTGGAGGCGGAGCCTCCCAGAAGGGTTCCCAGCCTCCAGGCTGGGAACCAGTTAGGGCAAGGGCTGTATCTTAACTTAGTGCCATTCGGACAAAGGACAAATGACAAAGGACAAATGACAATCTAGAATCCAAGGTCAGCTTTGGCTAGTTCCGCAGCGGCGAATACTTCTGCGTCAGGTTTTTCTTCCCAGGCTGGCTCACCAATTTCTGCGTAAAAAGTTGCGTCATAAGGACGGGTACGCACTACTACGGGCATAGGAACGGCGTGACCCAATATTAAAGCTTGTTGTTTTGAGTCTAGCTTTGCCAATACCGATCGCAGTCCGCTACCACCAGATACACCTGTAAAAATCGCGTCAATGTCTTTTTCATCATTCAGCAAAGCGGTAATGCGAGTCCCAATTTGCGACATAACTTCATTATCTATGCCTGATGGACGTTGATCAACTACCAAAAGTGTGACAAAATACTTTCGCAGTTCGCGGGCAATAGTCCCAAAGATAGTACTTTGGACGATAGCCGGGTCAAGGAAACGGTGCGCCTCTTCAATGGTAATCATCAATGGCGTTGGGCGATCGCTTGGATTTTTGCTTTGCAGGAATTTATCTGCTTTCTTGACGTAATGCTCGTGAATACGGCGGGTGATCATATTCGTCACCAACATATAAGAGAGCATATTAGACTGGGAACCAAATTCTATCACAACATTCTTCCCAGCTTCCAGACACTGGACAATTTTACTAATATAATTCTGGGGGCAAACCGCTCGCATATACTTCAAGCTATCCATCCGCAAGAGTTTACGCTGCAATGCCATAATCGAGCCTTTGTGTCCGCGCTTCTCGTCGCAGAACATTTCGATTTCTTCGTTAGTCATGTTCAGCAACTGCACAATCCAAGACTTGCCAAACTCGCTATAGAGAATATTGGCGTTATCCAGGGCTGCGTCAGAAAGTCCTAAATCTCGGCTACATAACTTAATATCTTCAACTTCAATTTGCTCATAACTCAAATAGAGTTCTTGAGCATCACGCACACCCCGGCGCTTTGTCGATTCCGGGTCGAGGGTGTAAACTTCTACCTTGCTGGGAAATAATTGCTTTAAACCCTTAACTGTATTTACGTTTTTACCTTCTGCAACGGCTTCCCAGCCATACTC
>CAXUOL010000142.1:0-11891 GCA_964252435.1 uncultured Nostoc sp. | reverse complement strand
TGACAAGCAGGTAACTCATCTGGGATGGAGAAAATTATCTCGTCTGTGATTTCTCCTGGGAGTTGGCGACAAAAATCTAAGGCTTGTTCTAAAGTTTCGGAACCGAACCAGCTAATGGGGGCAATTTCTCCCCAGCCGACTTTACCTGATTCATCAGTAAGACGGAGGATAATACCTTCACGAACATCCCACTTACCATGATTGGTGGTGAGCGATCGCAAAAATCTTCGCTGATATGGACGAAATTTAAATTGATAACGCATCAATTAGTAATTGCTAAAGCATAAATCCCAGTCCGAACAGCAAGCAAGCCCAGAAATGCACAGCTACGGCGATGAATTTACAGTTACTAACTTTGTCCGGTTGGTTGTGATTTTCTTGGACGTGGCGGCATAATTTGACAGCAAAGGGTAAACTTACCCAACTTAGCAATGTCCAAGCTGGAGAAATTCCCAGTAGCACATACAGCAAGGTGAGGGGATAAATGCTAGCAGTAAACCAAACTAGGAGTTGAGCACCTTTTTGGGTTCCGAGACGGACGATAGGCGATCGCTTGCCTGCCGCTATGTCATCCTTAACTTGGTGAAAGTGTGAGCAAAACAAAATTAAGGTTGTGGCAATTCCGACAATCACTGAGGCTGCTAAACTTGTCATTGACCAAGTTTGGGTTTGGCTATAATATGCTGCTTCCACTGCTAAGGGGCCAAAGGCAAAAAAACAAATAATCTCGCCTAAACCCTGATATCCTAAGCGAAAGGGAGGTCCTTGGTACGTGTAGCCTAAACCGCAGCACAGAAGTATTATACCGATCACAGTTAGGTCTTGTTGCCAAAAGGCGATCGCTAGTATGCCCAGCAACCCCAAACCTAAACACAAATTTCCTACCCAAAATATCAATGGCTTATTGCCTGTTAAGTTCACCAGAGAATGGTGCTTATTTTGATCGATACCTGTTTCAGAATCAAACACATCATTACTGATATTTTCCCAGGCAAGAATTAAGATTGCCGCAGCGACAAAAGTAGAAAATACTACACCATTGAAAATTTTAGTTTCGGCAAATGCTACTGCTGTTCCTACCCAAATGGGCATAATGGCAACGCTATACATTGGTGGTTTAATCGCTGCCATCCATAACTTAGTGTTGGGATATAAAATTTGCTTGGTAGTCATCAGTTGTGATTAATTAAATTACCGGAATATTACTCATACTTGAGATTTTATGATTTCAAGAGACGCTAGATATGGGTGATATACAAACAACTGTCACTTCTACTATGGCTTGTTAACTTTGTGTTGTTAACACTCAACCTCACGTTGCAGTCTCAGGCTGAAACTGTCTTATCATAGTCTGAGAACACTACGAATAAGGCAAACCCTACGCTGGTGAAATGGCAACTTAATATGTTACCTGTAAAAATACGACCACGATTAATTACACTTTAGGAAGTTAACTTAAAAAAAATTTACTATCGTTAAATCCATGACAGTTTCACCATGTCGTAGCAACTTCTTTGTAGAGCACAAAGATTTATATCAATTTCTGGTAGCAGTGCAAGAAAAGTGCGTCAAAAATAATTGCAAACAAATTGTCAGTATCTCCCAAGAAATTGATTTAGTTGACCCTTTACTTGTATTGGATAAACTTACACAAGCAAATGAAATAAATTTTTACTTTGAGGACAGAGGTAAAGGGGAAGCGATCGCAGCAATTGATGCTGTAGCAAAATTACAGATTGATGGCTCAGACCGTTTTAGTCAAGCAGAATATTTTATCAAATCTTGTCTAAAAAATATAATTAATTTTGGTAACGCAAACCAACCTTTTTCTGGGCCTCACTTTTTTTGTTATTTCAGTTTTTTTGATAAAAATGCCCAAGTAGATTATCCATTTCCATCTGCTACCATTTTTCTTCCACGTTGGCAAGTAGCCGTAAAAAATCAGCGTTGCATATTAGTAACAAATATAATTATCAATCCAAATATAAATATTGAAAGATTGTTGGAGAAAATACAAAATAAAATTGAATTTATCCAAACTTTAGAAAATTACTCTGCTAATATTGATTATTTTCCGACAAACTTATATAAAAAATCTGTCACAAACTCTGCCCAATTTAAACGTTCAGTAGTATCTGTTTTGGAAAAAATTCGGTCTACCCATTTAAGCAAAATTGTATTAGCAGATATATTAGATGTAAAGTCAAGCAACCACTTTAGCTTAGTTAAATCATTAAATAATCTTAGACAAAACCATCCTAATTGTTATATTTTTTCTACAAGTAATGGCAAAGGACAAAACTTTATTGGTGCAAGTCCAGAAAGATTAATTAGTATTAATAATCAACAGTTAATCACTGATGCTTTAGCTGGTTCTGCACCACGAGGTAAAACCCCTGCTGAAGATGCAGCTAATGCCAATCGCTTACTAAATAGTGAAAAAGAAAAGCATGAACATTCCCTAGTGCTTGATTTCATTACACAACGCCTATCCCAGTTAGGTTTATTACCGCAAATATTAGCACCACGGCTGCGACAATTATCGAATATCCAGCATTTATGGACACCAATCAGTGCTATGGTTCCTGCTGACATACACCCATTAAAGATTGTCGGACAATTGCATCCTACGCCAGCGGTTGCTGGTGCAGCACGAGATGTAGCTTGTGCCGAAATTCGTCGTTATGAAAGCTTTGAAAGGGGTTTGTATGCTGCACCTTTAGGTTGGATAGATTCTCAGGGAAACTGCGAGTTTATTGTGGGAATTCGTTCAGCATTAATTGATGGCGATCGCGCGAGATTGTATGCTGGTGCTGGTATCGTGGCTGGCTCCGATCCTGAGAAAGAGTTTGCAGAAGTGCAGCTTAAACTTCAAGCTTTACTTAAAGCCTTAGTTTAAAGTTAATTACTAATCTTGTATGCCAGCTAAAGATATTTACCACAATTCTGTTAAAAACGCCCTTGAAAAAGAGAGTTGGCATATTACCAACGATCCATTTATCTTAAGATGGGGTGCAAGAGATTTATATATTGATTTAGGTGCTCAAAAGCTAATAGCAGCAGAGAAAAGCGGACATAAAATAGCAGTAGAAGTTAAAAGCTTTATCAGTGCTTCTCCAGTAGCCGATTTAGAAAAGGCTCTGGGACAATATATTTTATACTACGATATTCTAATACCATTTCTTTGTGAGGCTGCGCCAAATCCTTTTAACTTCTTCTTTCTTTGTGTCCTTCTCTTACGAGACGCTGCGCGAATGCGTCCTTTGCGGTTCGTTCCTTATATAATTTGGCGCATCATTATACAGAATTGGTATTAGTTTAACATTCAAAAAAGGACGTTTTTAAACAGACTATTTGAGTTAATTTTAATTATCCAAAGAATTGTAGGCTTCATTCAGTTTGGTGGCTGACTCTTCTAATAAGCGTTGTTCATGAGCATTTCTTGGTAACACCAGTTGGCGCTCAATACCTTGGGAGCTAATTATACATGGAAGTCCAAGAACAACTTCACTGCCAACTCCATAGTTAGAATCTGCTCTGGCCGATACTGGAAATATCTGCTTTTCATCTCGCAGGATGGTATCAACTAACTGACAAATTACTATTGATATGCCATAGCTAGTATTTCCTTTACGTTCAAAAATGTTATAGCCTCGCTTACGGGTTAACTCTGCGTACTCTTCCTGAATTTGTTCCAGCGTTGCTCCTTTTGGGATAGGAAATTCACTTAATGCAATTACCCCAATAAATGCACTAGACCAAACGACAAATTCACTGTCTCCATGCTCTCCAATCACATAAACACGAACGTCTTGTTTACTAACGTTCAGTCGCTTACCAAGTTGATATCTCAGTCTAGCTGTATCAAGAACGGTTCCTGAACCGAAAATTAGGTTTTCTGCTCTAGTGGAACTAGCTATCGCAATCCGTGTTAGTACATCCACTGGATTGCTAACGATAAGTACGATTGAATTCGGTGCAACTCGATCCAATTCTTTCATCGTCGAACGCATGATCTCTGCATTATCGCTCAATATATCTAATCGGCTTTGTCCTTGTTTTTGCTGCACCCCAACAGTCACGACAATCACATCAGAATCAGCTAAATCTTCATACCGATCTGACGCTATAATTTCCATCTCTTGAAGTAGAGGAATAGTGTCTTCAATATCCCAAGCTTGCCCCTCAGCTTTTGATAAGGTTCGGTCAAAAAGGACGACTTTTACACATTTACCAAGTAGCACTAAAGCATTTGCTACGTCTGCACCCACATTCCCCGCACCAATGATACCGACCTTAGATGTTTTACTACTCATGCCAAATCTATTTTTTTGTAACTGGGCCAATAGGTTAATGTTAACTCCAGAACTAACCCTTTCGAGTCAAGATTCTTGAAGCGATCGCTTCATTTCAAAGATTTGATGTGTTGACGCATGACAGAATTGATGAGTGTTTTGTGTTTGACACTCTGGAATTGAAACCAAGCTATCATATCTGGATCAATCTGAATTAAATTCTGTGTTTCAGTTGCTGGCAATCTCAACATTGCCTTCTCTAAAAACTCATCGTTTAATAATGGAATATTCAGAATAATCAATGTCGTCATCTGACATCGATTCCAATGCTTCCCAATTAGGATGTGAGATATTGTTCAAATCGTTGGCGCTCATTATGTTTTAGTTTTAGTATTGTAGATGCTTTATGAAAATCGAAGTGGTAAAAGCTAGTCAACAACAGAAGTCAGCGCTGTGTAATTTAATGGAACTATACCAGTATGACCTGAGTGAGATAGAAGCTAAAGATGTAGATACCTGCGGCTTGTTTGGTTATCGATATCTTGATTACTATTGGACAGAACCTGAGCGACACCCATTTCTGGTTAAAGTTGATGATAAACTGGCAGGGTTTGTACTTATTAATCAGCATACATACCTTTATCGAGATAACGCTGCTAGGTCTATTGCTGAGTTCTTTATCCTCAAAAGGTATCGAAGTCAGGGCATTGGTGAACAGGTAGCTACTCAAATTTTTGACCAGTTTCCTGGCAGTTGGGAGGTAAGACAGACTGCTTTGAACTTAGGCGCACAAGCCTTTTGGAGCAAGGTAATTAGTCAATACACTAATGGAGCCTTTGACGAGGTTTTTTTAAATGATCACCGATGGCATGGCCCAATTAAAACTTTTGACAACTCAGAAAAACTATTAACATAAAAAATACACCGGATAAATCGGTGTATTTTTAGCGTTACTAAAGCCCATAATTTTGAGAATCTTTTACACCAAATCCTGATGAATAAAAGCTTTAGCATTCGCCCCGGTGTAAGTAGCTACAATATGACCATCGCCAGTCATTTGATATTTGTATGTCACCAATCCTTCTAAGCCAACAGGACCGCGGGGTGGCATTTGTTGAGTGCTAACTCCAACTTCTGCACCGAAACCATAGCGGAAGCCATCAGAAAAACGGGTGGAACAGTTGTGAAATATATTGGCTGAATTCACAAGTCCAAAGAAACTTTCTACAGCCGCAGAATCTTCAGAGATAATCGCATCAGTATGCCGGGAACCATATTCGTTAATATGAGCGATCGCATCTTCTATAGAGTCTACAATCTTTATCGACAAAATAAAATCGTTATATTCAGTTTCCCAGTCTATTTCTGTTGCAGTTTTGATGTTAGGTAGAATTTCCAAGGTGCGTTTATCGCCTCTTAATTCCACATGGCGTTCTTGCAAAGCTTCAGCAACTTTTGGTAAAAATTCTGTAGCGATTGATTGGTGAACTAACAAAGTTTCAATTGCATTACAAACAGCAGGATATTGCGCTTTAGCATCGACAGTAATCGGAACTGCTTTAGAAAGATCGGCGGCTTTATCTATATAAAGATGACAAATTCCGTCAGCGTGACCTAGTACCGGAATACGAGTGTTTTCCTGCACAAATCTGACAAAGGAATTAGAACCTCTAGGAATAATTAAATCTACATATTTATCTAACTTCAAAAGTTCTAAGGTTTCTTCTCTAGTTGTGAGCAACTGTACTGCATCTGGGTTAACAGCAGTTTGAGATAATCCCTGTTTAATTGCTTTAACTATCGCTTCACAAGAACGCACCGCTTCCTTTCCACATTTGAGAATCACACCATTTCCCGATTTGATTGCTAAAGAAACAATTTGAATCGCCGCTTCTGGACGGGCTTCAAAAATAATCCCCAAAACACCTAAAGGACAGGTGATGCGCTTCAGAACTAAGCCAGTATCAAGTTCGCGGTGAATCTGGACTTTACCAATTGGATCGGCTAGCTTACCAACATCTCGTACCCCTGCGATCGCATCTCTTAATTTATGTTCATCCAACTGCAAGCGCTTATAAAGTGGTTGGGGAATTCCTTCAGCAGTAGCAGCTTTACAATCAGCAACATTTGCTTGTAAAATTTCATCTCTAGCTGATTCTAAAGCTTGAGCGATCGCTTCAATCGCCTGATTTTTTGCCTCAGTAGAAAGAATTGCTAGTTTACTTGCAGCTTGGCGGGTTTGTCCGGCGATCGTAATTAGGGGAGAAGCAATATCAAAAATAGTCATAGTACAAATCTTTACCTTTTCCTCATCTTATCAATCTCAGGTTATCAAAACAGAATTCAGGAGTCAGGAGCCAGAATTCAGAATTGAATTCTGTGTGACTGGCGAATAGCGCAGCGTTAGCGAGTACTCGATCGTCTGAATCAAAGGGTTTAATACCCCCACTAAATTTTCGATTTAGTGGTGCAACAATTCAGTGGTGGGTCTGAATCCCCCACTGATAGCGCAGCGTTAGCGAGTCTGCGATAGCGGAGCGGTAGCGAGTATTCGAGCGTCGCGTCTTGATTCTGACTCCTGAATTCTGACTTCTGAATTTTTCTTCAAGTTCATCATTCGTCTTCCTCCAATCGGGTGAACCATTTGGGTAATCAATAATTACTCTAATCGGGTGAAGCAAGACTGGGTTTAAAACATTTATTCTCTAAATATCAAATATAGGCAAAGAAGTAGTAAGTTGACAGCGACAAAAATATTGTAAGTATTATCACAGGTTTTATTTGAAAATCTTAAACATGATTTATGCGTTCCCGAGGCTAGAGAGACATAGTAATGTATGTTTCTCTAGTCTTTTACTTAAGTCAATATTTTATACTGTCATTATTTAAATTTTTACGAAATTGCAGTGACGATCGCTGGATCTATTGAGTATTGATAGATCAAATACCACTCCTTCACTAGGGAGATTCTATGTCATTGCAATCTGCATTAGATGCCTTAAACCAAAAACGTTATCAAGAAGCGGTCGAATTACTCGAACAATTCTGCCGCGATTGTGCTGAACACAATTCCTCAGATTATCTTTCAGCACAGATGTGGCTGATGAAAGCCTATCAAGCCACAGGCGAAACCGAAAAAGCCAAGACCCTGTGTCAAAAGTTAATCATGAGTGAAAATCCCCAGGCTCGCAGTTGGGCAGAACAAGCTAGTCAATCCTTCCGCCAAACGCCACCTAACGCTAGCCAAAAAGCTGGTCGCGCTGTTACCACTGGGATGAAATTAGCGATGGGGGGTGTGGGTGGTAGTTTAGCGTTAGCTTCTGGTGTCACCATGACCTTGTTGTTTGGCATGGTGTTGGCTTTAGGTTTGAGCTTAGTTTTTATTTTGGGTAGCGACAATCCACTTCAAGGACTAGCGATCGCTATTGGTATTACCCTAGTTTTTAATATCGCCGCCTTTTTCATATCTCCATTCATCATGGACTTAACCCAAGGCTGGCTTTACCAAACTCGCTGGGTAGAGTTGACAGAAGTTGAAACCCTCAGTCCAGAGACAGCTAAAGTTATTCGCCAAGTCTGCGAACAGAAAAAGCTGAAAACGCCTCGTTTGGGAATTATTAACGACCAAAACCCCACGGCTTTTACTTATGGCTCATTGCCGAATAGTGCCCGTTTAGTCGTCAGTCAAGGACTTTTCACATACCTGGATGACGATGAAATTGCTACCGTCTACGCTCACGAATTGGGGCACATAGTCCACTGGGACTTTGCAGTGATGACAGTAGCTTCTACCTTAGTGCAAATTTGTTACTTGATTTACACCACAGCCAGAAGATTTGGGCGCGGCGGTGGCGATAGCAAAATTAAAGATGCGATGCAAACTGCTGCCCTAGTTGCCTACGTGTTTTATGTCATCGGTACTTATCTATTGCTGTACCTCTCTCGCACACGAGAATACTTTGCTGACCACTTTGCAGCCGAAAGTACAGGTAATCCCAATGGACTGTCCCGCGCTTTAGTGAAGATTGCCTACGGAATTTTAGAAGAAGGTTCGCGCACACAAGAACCCAGCCGTTTAATTGAAGGGACTCGCGCCTTGGGTATCTATGACCATAAAGCCGCCGCTTCCACAGGAACTGCTTACCGCATTGCATCCGATACTCAAAAAGTTGGTCGCGTCTTTCTGTGGGATATGTTTAACCCTTGGGGTTGGTGGATGGAGTTAAATTCCACTCATCCCTTGACAGGCAAACGAGTTCGTGCATTAAGCAACTATGCCGAACAATTGGGTTTACCGACTGAGTTTGATATGGGGCGAGTTATTGGAGAAGGTAAAAGTCTTAATAAAAGTAGGCTTTACGGCAACTTCTTTTTAGATGTTGTATTGTACGGTGCTGAAACAATTGGTTTCTTCGCTGGCTTGGTAATGGGTGTGATTCTGTGGTCAAGTTCCCCAAACACAGGTTTAGTATTAGGTGCGCCACTAATTGGCTTAGGGATCGGAATTCTCATCAAAGCCTTGGTGATGTTCCCCGACTATAAGCAAGCACCAGAAACCGATATTCTCACCCTGATGTCAGACCCCTATGCCAGTCCGTTGCGTGGACAACCTGCAAAACTTGAAGGTCAACTTATTGGTCGTGGCGACGCTGGTTATAAATTTGGTTCCGATTTAAAAATTCAAGATCGTAGCGGAATGCTTTATCTGCATTACGCCTCACGCTTTGGCCCTATCGGCAATTTTCTGTTTGGGATGAAGCGAGTCCAAAGCTTGATTGGCGAACAAGTTGGGGCGGTGGGTTGGTTCCGTCGAGGTGTTGCGCCTTGGATGGATCTAATTCAACTCCAGAGTAAAAATGGCACTATTGTCAACAGTTACCATCGTTTCTGGTCATTCATCCTTGGCGGTGGATCGATTATCCTGGGAGTGGTCTTGACTATGTTTTTGAGCCGCAGCTAGCTGAGTTTCTAGCCTGCTGTCAAAGCATTTCTCAGTCCATCCAAGCTTTAATTTGTCAGGAGGTGGTTAGTAGCTGCCTCCTTTTTTTATTGAAGCAGGCAGGGGGCAGGGGGCAGGACAATACGGCGTACGCATTGGCTTTCTTAATTTTGAATTTTGTTAGCGAGTCCGCGATAGCGAAGCGTTAGCGACGCGTCATTTTGAATTTTGAATTGGTATAGCTGTCTCAAGCTCTAATTCTTATCCTAAAATAAAGAATTCATAAAGAAATCCACCTAGAGTGCTGTACAGCAACAAACATAATAAGTAGATTTAAAAAAATTTTTTATAAATTTAGGAGGGCCTAATGGTTACAGCAACAGTACCAAGACAACAGGTCAAAATTGGCCCAACCAAGTTGCTGATTAACAATGAGTGGGTAGAAAGTGTCAGCGATCGCCGATTTGAAACAATCAACCCGACTACAGGTGAGGTGATCTGCGAAGTCTCAGAAGCAGATGCCCCGGATGTAGATAAAGCAGTACAAGCAGCACGGGCTGCTTTCACTAGCGGCGATTGGAGAAAGATATCTGCCACCCGTCGCGGCGAGTTGCTTTACAAGCTAGCTGACTTAATTGAGCAGAATATTGATGAGTTGGCACGACTAGAAACTCTCGACAACGGTAAGCCATTACAAGATTCATTATGAAAAGTTTGTTGTCAAGACCGTAGAAAGAGCTAGACAGAGGGTTGTCGGTAATCCCTTCGATGCCAACACAGAACAAGGGCCGCAAGTAGACAAAGACCAATTCGATCGGGTGATGAGCTACATCGAATCTGGGATACGTGAAGGCGCCCAGTTGTTATGTGGTGGCAATCAAGTCGGCGACAAGGGTTATTTTATCGCACCCACAGTCTTTGCCGATGTCCGCGATGACATGAAGATTGCCCAAGAGGAAATCTTTGGCCCAGTGATGAGCATCATCAAATTTAAAGATATTGATGAAGTCATTCAACGGGCGAATGACACAATGTACGGACTCGCTGCCGCTGTGTGGACTCAGGATATCACCAAAGCTCATGCGATCGCCAACAATCTTCGGGCTGGTACTGTGTGGGTAAATTGCTATGACGTATTCGATGCTGCTGCACCCTTCGGTGGATTTAAGCAGTCTGGTATTGGTCGCGAACTAGGCGAATATGGCTTGCAGCAATATACCGAAGTTAAGACTGTTACCATCAAATTGTAGTTCGAGCAGAAGAGAACAAGGGAAAATAGGGAGATAAGGAGAGGATTTTCTCGCTTTGTCCCCTTGTCTGTTTCTTCATCCTCCTAAATCCGATCAAAAAAATCGATTTTAGGAGGATGATGAATGTGATATTTGATATGGGTGGGCATGATAAATAAATTATGCACACAACCCTGAGAGAATTCTGATGATAAATGCGATCGCTAGTAGATTTCGCCAATTTATGGCTGGAAAAAACAGCCCAATTGGCAGATATGACCCGAAAAATAAAACCAAGCATTCCTTAGCACTGTATACCTGCATAGGATTAATAGGTGGAATTCTGGCATTGTTGTTAATAGCGTCCCCAGGAGTGGCCCAAAAACCACAACTCCAACAACCGTTATTAGTAGCTACACGAGTTATACCGCCTTTTGTGCTATCAAACAAAGGTGAGTTATCGGGATTCAGTATCGACCTCTGGCGCAGGATCGCTAACCAAATAGGTGTAGAGTCTAAATTTATTGAATATTCCACTGTGCCGCAACTGCTTTCGGCTATTAAAGAAAGCAAAGCCAACTTGGGGATTTCAGCCATCTCAATTACAGCTGAACGCGAGCAGAATTTTGATTTCTCATTACCCATTTTTGCTGGGGGGCTGCAAATTATGGTGAGAAACCCAGAGAATAACAACAGTGCCTTCCCAAATATTTTGCAATTGTTTTTCTCCGCTACCCTATTGCAGGTAATAGGCGTTGCCCTGGTACTAATTGTAGTAGCAGCCCACATTATTTGGTTATCTGAGCGTCATCACAAAGATGGGATGATTCCCAAATCATATTTTCCTGGCATTTTCAAAGCCTGTTGGTGGGCAGCTGCCACCTTAGCAACCCAAGCTGACGAAATGCCCAAAGGAGTAATGGGACGCCTAGTAGGTATTATCTGGATGTTCATCGGAGTACTTTTTGCCGCCTACTTTACAGCCAGCGCGACTACCTCATTGACAGTGCAACAACTTCAGGGCGATATCAGGAGCATAGACGATTTACCTGGCAAGGTAGTGGCTACAACTGCGGGTAGCACAGCCGCTACATACCTGCGAGAACATAAGATTTCAGTTTTAGAAGTTACTAAGATTGAGCAAGCTTACAATGCTCTGCAAACAAAAAAAGCTGATGCCGTAGTGTTTGATGCGCCTGTACTCCTCTTCTATGCTGCCAATGAAGGCAAAGGAAAAGTACAAACTGTTGGTAGTATCTTGCGTGAAGAAAGCTACGGCATCATCCTGCCCAACAACAGTCCCTACCGCAAACCAATTAATCAGGCTTTGCTGAGTCTTAAAGAAAATGGCACTTATCAATCGCTATATGATAAGTGGTTTGATGCTGAAAAATCTTGAAGAAGGGAGTGGGGAGTGGGGAGCAGGGG
>CAXUOL010000141.1:0-11916 GCA_964252435.1 uncultured Nostoc sp. | reverse complement strand
TAAGGAATTCAATGATAATGCTATTATTGAAGTTCTTCCAAGAGTTTCACGGCATGATTCTGAAGAGTGCATTTGTGAAGCATGGCTGGCTCAGATTTTATTAAACTCACTGTCTTCCTCAAAATCGCGTTTTCCTAAATATCATTATTGCAATCTAACTGGCTCATTGTTACTTGTGCGAGATTTTGAAGGTAAAAACAAAAACTATCTTGATGTAGCAAAAGTAACTTTAAGTTCGGACTACTTATTGGAAGTAAAAACTGTTCGTTGCCGAACAAAAATTTCTATTCTTTCAGAATTAAAAAAGACTAATGATAATAAACGTAAGAAGGAACTTCAGAATGCTCTTGACAAGCCTTATTATAGATTTGAAGCAGCAACTGGAAGCCTTCGTAGACATTTGCCACGTGATGGGGAAGTTGATGCAAAGTTAGTATATATCGAATGTGGTTTAAAAGGTAAAAAAGCATCTACAGCCTTTCTTGATTTTAGTAATATTGATAGTTTTTACAAAAGTCGCGCAGGTATTGTACACCATGTTATATCAAGAATTAACGCAGATTTATCAAAATATCTGAATGTTGATTTTTATAACATTGAAATCGACAAGACTATTGAACTTAATAACACTTTGCTGAAAAAGCCAGAACAACTTCGCTTATTACTTAACAAGCAACTGATCAATATAGTGGATAAAGTTAAGAATCAAGAGTCTGAGGATTTAGTAACTACTATAAAAACATTTCTTTATCCTGATTATGTCACTGATGAAAAGCTCATATCTTGTGGTAAGAGCGATAAAGAAGGTGCTTTAAATTTTAAAATAATTCACGACGATGATTATTACGAAAAAATGAAGCTAGAAGATGAATATCTTCTTTCAACAGATACAATTTATCGACAGCACCTTACAATCGAATCGATTGAAACTATATCTAATGCTAGTCTTAAAACGAGCATTAAAGAACTACTTATAAAGCGAGATATTAGCAATCGTACATTAAATTTGTTTGATTGGGATAAACTACAATTAACCGGAATATGGACTTTTGCTGCTTGGGATGAAGATGCAAGACATGTTATTTTTATGGAAATTTACCCAAATGGTAATTTTCAATTCCATAAAATAGATTATCAGGATATATTTAACTATCAAAAGTTTCAAAAATATAGAGAATTAATGATTGATAGTTATGGGAATAAAATCAGGACATTGGAAGGTCTGGTTATTTCTGATGCAAATGATATAAATCAGATATTCTGTACTGATGAAATTAGCCTTCCTGACCTTACTAAAATTGAAGCTATTATCAATGAAGTCGATACCGAGCTTCCCGAAAACAAGCGAACTGGAACCGATTTGGCAGTATTAATACAAGAATTCATGACTAAGATTTTCAAGAAAGATAGTGATGAACTTGTAGTATTTTTTGATGAATTGATAAGATTGGGTAGCAGCGAATTAAACAAAAACAGCTTCCGAAAACTTTTGAATGATAAGCTAGGAAAGAACACAAATGTTGCATCTGAATTACGACAGTATCTTTTAAATCAGCATCAGATCAGGCTTAGTTTTCCAAAACAGAAAGAAAGTCTTGAAGATTTATTCGACGCTTCTCTCAACATAAGATATTTTGGTGAAACTGAAAAAGAGGCTTATTACTTTGTTGGAGGGCGAAGAGAAAGTGTACAGTTTTCTTTCAAGGATGCTTGTCATCTCCGTAAAATTGTTGCAGTCAATGACTCAAAACTTATATTTAGACAACTCCTTCCGACTATGGATGTAGATTTTGTCCGCACCGGGCAAAGTACCGTAATCCCTTTTCCATTTAAATATATTAGGGAGTATAAGAATTTTGGCGTTGCTCAATAACTGTACAAATGGGTATTAATCAACTGCAATAACTCTTCGATTGACGTGTTTTACTCACATCTTGGCAGTGTCCTTACCTAGTTGGGGGTCTGTCGAGGTGACACTATTTCTGAGTAGTTAAGCACTTGAAGATATAGATACAGTGTTTATTATAGGCAGTGGCTGAAATTTAACTTGTCCTATTAAATTTTTGGAAACGCATTCTTCACAAAGATAACCTGTTAGGGTTGATTGGTCTGGATATTGCCACTCAGACTGTAATTTTAAATGTTTTTCAAAACAAGAATTTAGACAAATCTCGCAGTGAATATCTTCGACTCCACCAGGAACCGTCATTCGTAGCGATTTCAACATCGACTCGTTCGGGTATTTTTTACGCCTCGACTCAATAGCGCGTTTTCTTAATAACTCTTCAGATAATTCCTGATTGAAATTTATGAATTTTGATAAGCCTTGCTCGACACATTTTCTACAAATATTTGCGGTTAATTGGTTTGTATCTTGCCTCAGCTTTGCAGACCAACGGTTATACCTTCCAGATGGGTCAGAGTAGGCAAGATGTTTTCCCCACCAAGCGGTAACTTTCATGTACTCACAAGCCGCTTCGCCGCAGATGTCGCAGATGTGTGACATAAACAGAACTATTTTTTTCTGTATGATTATTGATTAATTATAAATGTTGAGTTAACACTGTTTTTATAAGTTTAATATATTATTCATGATTTTTTCGTTGCTCTAGTAGCGCCTCAACTCCTTCTAGATTAATTCTTTTTAAGATGTCTCTTGCTTCTTTTATTCCTTTTTTATTTATTGTCAATGTTTTTCTACTTGTTGAAAACTCTAATAATTCTTCTGACTCTAATTGTTTCAATATCTCAAAGTTAAATCCATTCCAAAACTTAACTCCTATAAAATTTTCTTGGCTCTGTTGATTTTTGGTATTACCCATGTAAGGATTATATTCATCCCACCCTGAAAGGTATATCAACATTAAATATAAAGGTTTTAGTACTTGGTAATTTTCTATAAAGCGCTTGAATTTGTCTTGCCTTTTTTCAAATTCATCTATAAAACTGCAAGCTCGACTATAAGATTCACCTGGAGATTTTGAAAAGCACGTAGTATCTCTTAATTCTGCTTCTTTAGTGCATTCTGCCACAAATTTATTTCCATGTTTGTCAGACTCTAGAAGTTCAAACACAGTTATTTTCCACCCTTGCTTGTCTTTACTGTAAAGTTCTTTCTTATTTGCTAACAGTCTTTCTCTTTCTGCTTGTATTTTTGCTTTCTCTTCTATTTGCTTTCGTTCTCCCTCTGCTTTCTCTTGAGCCTGTTTGAGTTCAGATACATCATCAGGAATGTTTAGTTTTTTGTTAACTTCTCGCCAAAATTCAGCGTCTTTGGCATATATACCTTTTTCTGCTAAACCATCAATAAAATCTTGACCGCACAGTTGAATCGCGTTTGTTTTCAAAGGTCGTAGATTAGTGAATGCTTCAAAATTTTTCTTCTCCATTTTAATTTCCTGGCATATTAAATAAAAAGTCACATAATGTATGAGTCATGAGCGCGTAATTCTGATTAATTATGCTTATCCAGGCAAGGGGCACGAAACATCGTCAGCTTAAAAGGGGCTGACAGTCTGCCCAAAATCCAGGGCGGCAATGGCGTTTTCCTTGTGCTGGTCAGTCACGCCTAAATAGCGTTCCAGGGCGGCTAGGCTCCGGTGTCCGCTGATGGATTGAATGTGCCGTAGGGGTATCCCTGCATCACTCATAGCCGTTAAGCAGGTTCGGCGGAAAGAATGGGTACTCATGCCCCGTTCCTCTAACCCTACCCTTTGCAGGGCTTCTCTCATCAGCCGGTCGGCACTGGCTTGGTGGATGTGGTTCAGTCCGTGCCTGCCAGGGAAGAGATGCGGATTCTTGCCCCTGACTTTGATAAGTGGGGCGTAGGCTTCAAAGTAGTCTTTCAGGATGGGGTGAATTTGAATCTCCCGCGTGTCGCGTCCGCCTTTGGTGTTATAACTGCGAATAATCAACTTCGGCCTCACGCCTCTAGGCGTGATCACATCGCCCTTGAGCAGGGTGCAGGCTTCATTGATTCTGGCTCCGGCATAGAGGCAGACACCGAACAGAGCGCGATCGCGCGGGTTGACAAAACCCTCACGAAACAGCAAGGATATTTCTTCAGGTTTCAGTATTTCCGCTTGGCCGAATCCGTTGATTTTCACACCTTTAAGACTATGCTGGGATATTACACTTTCCTAGCGTAGCAGGCTCAACGCCTGGTTTTCCGTCCCGCTCCCCTGAAAATCAGAAAATCTTATCGGTGGATTTTTGGAGAGCGATAAGCTGGGCTTAATAATATCTTGGTTCGCCCTATAGATATGTGTATGATTTAATCATACACTGTGAAAAAATCCTTTCAGGAAAGAGAATATCTTATGAGAACCACACAGCCCCTTAGCATCACGTTGCCGCATGACATGATGGAAATGGTTAAAGCCAAGGTCAGTTCGGGCGAGTATGCGACAGAAAGCGAAGTCATCCGCGACGGGCTTCGCACCCTTCAGGCGCGTGATGCAGCTTTAGAGAAGTGGTTGCGCGAAGAAGTTGTCAAGAGCTATGACGAATGTGAAGCTACGGAAAGCCTGGGCATTCCGGCAGAAGATATAGTGGCGCGTGTCCGCTCCAATTACCGCAAGCGCACGACCCAAGCAAACGGCTAGATGAAACAATATAATGTCATCTTCTCGCCACGCGCCGAGCGCCAACTTGATACGCTTTACAGTTAGATTAGCGATAATAGACTTTCTCTACACCCATTTTGTTTGTAAGCCTTGCTGTGGCGAAAGTTGCAATCATTCCTAATCTTGAATACTGAGCCTACTTTGGTCACGGCGTTAGAACATTATTCACTATGATCCAGGCTAAAGTGATGGGGATTTTTCAGAATGAATACCCCGTTTTCCTTGATTAAGTCACCCGTGCAGTAAACTGGTAGGCGTTCTTGATAAGCCTTAAGTGCCAGGATGTAGTCACGGTCAGCTAGTTCAGTGTGGATGGGACGCAGTTTATCAACCACGATGCCCAGCATGGTGATGTCGCCACTGAGGTGATCTGCATTAGGTGTGGCGATGTGCGTGACGACTGCTTGGATGGTGGTGTTGGGTGCATTTGTAATTAAGTCACCCAAAATTGACTGTTGATCTCTGGTTTCTGCTAACGCCAGAGTTTCAACGACTTCCGCCATGCGACGAGAAAAGTCGATAATTTCTCCTTTGAGGGGAAGTAGAATTTCAAAACCGTTTAGAGTCCAAATGGAAGCTTTATCACCCTGACGTTGCTGTTGCTGCCAACCATGCGCGACTAAGTAGACTTCTACTTTTAGCGGGTTAATATATTTGAATTTTTCCACATCCGGGAAGATAGCTGTCATAGGGTTTCTCCAACGGCGATGCGTGACATTATGGTTTTGAGTGCGTCGGGGCTAAATATATTTTGACGCTTAATTTCCACAGTGATGTTCGTCTTGTTATCAATCGCTGGTTGTCCGCGCAACGATAGCCAGTAACCGCAGCGTTTGAGGCATAGGGATTCTTCGGTTTGAGATAACCAGTCACTAACTTCTTCTGGCACTAAAACAACTATTAATAGTTGTGGCACGAAGGGGTCGTCTTCCCGGAGTTCGTCATAGTTTTTGACGCTGAGTCGGTATTTGATGGATGTTTCTCTCTTAACATCTTGGGATGTAGATTTAATTTGTACGTCAAATCTCGGCAGACGCTTGGAGTTGAGTTTTCCAGGTACGGTAATTGTAGCGTCGATGCCGCTATCATCTAACCTACGTGTGGCTGCTTGCAAGGAGTAGCCAGCAGTTGCAGTGACGGCATACACATAAGCGTAACTGAAATCTTCTTTTTGGGTATTGAGGCTCATTATTTACTTTGAAGGGTTGCTCAACATTGTGATTAACCGTTTAATATGCCCAACCCGCTTGCGTTGGTCGTAGCGGCGCTTGGCTTCCGTAGTAATTTTTTCTGTAAGTGCATTATCGGCACTAGCAACAGTCCAGGCAGCTTCTAAAAATACCTCAACTGTGATACCTAATTCTTTACAAAACCGTGTCAATTCCTGGTCGAGGTCTTTTTCTAGAACGATTGCCGAATGTCGCCGAGTTTGGGGGTATTTTTCGAGTTCGGCTTTAAGTTCTGCAACTGTATCAGCTCTTTCAGCAGTTGAGTTGGCAAGTTCTGTAACTGGGGTGGGTTGTGGCAATGAGTTTTGCTCTTGTGGTTGGGCTTGGGGCTGTTCTTGAGTCAGAAGTGCATCCTGACGTGGTGTAACTGTCGGGCGATTGCGTTTGTTGCGTAGTTGGTCGAGTATGTTATCTGACATTTTTATTTGCTCCCAACAGAGGCGCGGATTTTCGAGATTATCATTTCAAATGGATATTCCAGATCGGTGTAGCCCAACTGCTCGAGAGTTATACGTTTGTTGATAGCTTGTTTATAGCGTTCTGATTCGCGGATTGAAGGTAGAACTAACTTTTCGCCTACTTCATCGCGCATTCCATCTACCGCAGCCCGACTTTCTTGGGCTTGAGTGTTACCAAACCAGCGATCGCGGAAGGGTAGTATACCTAAGATTTCAGCATTCGTTGCCCCGACATCGCGCAATCCGCTTAGTAAGTCGAGCGTCCGCACAAGGGAACCGTAACCTTTGACCGATGCTTCTGCGGGAATGATTAAAAAATCTGCTGCGCCAATTACTGTTAAACAAATTTGCGATCGCTGGGGTGGGGCATCGATAATGCAAACTTGGAAAATCTTGCTGATGGTTTCCAATCGTCGCTTGAGTAAGGTTGCACCTACTCCACTGTTAGATAAATAATCTTGTACGGTATCGAGTTGGTCATCGGCGGGGATGAGAAACAGATTGTCGTTGTCTAGAGTCGGGTAAATGCAGTCTTCTGGTGCGACTGTTTTTTTGAGAAACTCCAATAGGGTTGGTTGGTTGGGTGATAACTCGAACCCCAGATAGGTAGTCAGATTATGTTGGGGGTCGGAGTCGAGCATCAAGGTAGTGAACCCCTGGCGTGATAGCAGCCGACCAAGGAACAGGGAAGTTGTCGTCTTGCCCTGACCGCCACTCAACGAGCTTACGGTAATTGTCAGCATCTCTATTTTGATTAATTTATTAAATTAGCCAATTAACTTAAGCTGATTTAATTATTTTGTCAATTAATTGTTTTAGCTTTTTAGCTTTTTAGCTTTAAACAAAAAGCTAATTTTATAAAATTAGCTTTTTATCCTTAATTGGTGGTGGATATGCCGTCTAGGGTGTTAACGCTGGGATAATAGGCGCACAGTTTCCAAAAACCTGTCTAGTAATGTTATGTGGAATCATTATATTTGGATAACTACCTATTTAATAAAGAACATGGTTTAAGGCTTTAATAAAAACTGAATATACTTAACGCATTCATCAGGGTTGCTTTCAGCAAAAGTGTTGATGAAGCGAATAGTAGGTACACCTTGTATTGCCAGGGTAGACATCCGTTCTTCGTCTCGCCTGATTTGGTCGGATTTTGACCAGTGCTGATGACCATCTATTTCTACAACGCAGAGCTTTCCAGATAGGGGACAGAGACACACAATATCTGCTGTGTAGTATTTCTGGATTTTTACTTGATGGCATACAGCGATATTAGTTCTAGCTAGAGCTGCAACAAGATCATCTTCACCCTTACCGATATATCCTTTTTTGTAATTTTTATCTACTTCCCATTGAGGAATAGGTGTCCAGCCTTTTTTCTGTAAAGCCTCATGAAGTAGTTGTGACTTGATTTTTTCAGCTTCTTCTAGAGCAGCACTGCGGCTTTTTTCCCATTGGGGGTATGTGACGCTCCAATATTCTTTTTTTTGAGCCTCGTAAATTTTGAGTAGTTCTTTGTGTTCTGAAAGCTTTTTTTTGTAGAATGACAGCAAATTTTGGTAACGAGAGGCTGCTACCTGCTTTTCCACTTTATATTTAGGCAGTTTCTTTAAAAATGCCCACCCCCAAAGACCAACCAAAGCCATCGCTGCAAAAATATTGAGTTTTGGCACGAGCAGGCAGGCGACTAAAAATATTGTCCATCCAATAGGCTTCCAATCTTTTACCACAGTAGAGTTTGGTCGATTCGGAGGCACAGGCTCTATGGGGGATGGAGGTCTGTCTATAAATGAGAAGCTATTGTTAGCTGCGTTTTTCTTGATATGGCCTGTATTTGAGGATAACGCGTGGTAGATTCGCGCTGGATTGTACTGGCTACGGATGTTGTTTGACATCAGTTGCTCGATAGCTCATAAAGTAGCCTTTCATTCTTGTGTTTTTTATTGAAGAAGGCAGAAGGCAGAGGGCAGAGGGCAGAAGGTTCAATTTAGAAGGGGATTCAAACCCCTCCTAAATTGAGGCCACCAAATTGAAAATTTGGTGGGGGTCTTAAACCCAAGTTCGGTACGGTCACGAGCAGAGGACACGAGTCAGAATTCCCTTCTGCCTTCTGCCTTCTGCCTCCTGCCCTCTGCCTTTCCCGATAAATATTTAGTACTTTTTTTAATGAAGTTAAGGCTATGTAGTTATAGAATGCCCAAAGTTATCTCTCATATAACACCATATCTAAACTATCTAAATTTTCTCAGCACACCTGCTTCAATTCTTGCAAGTCTACAGAAGCAAGATCCAATTGCACTTCTGGAACAACTGGAGGCTAACTCACCCTCTTTATTACTCAAATACTCAAATGAGTAGGCTGAATCTCCCAGCCCGGAACTCAAGCCAGATTATGAAGCGATGCGCGATCGCGTTGGAGCGTATGTTTCAGCAGAAGCGGTGCGGCGAACTGCCCTCAGCACCTTCAACAAACTGAAAATGGGTCGGCAATCGGCAGCAGGTAAAGCGATTGAGGCTTTATCAAAGAACTGAATGGGTAACTCTTGCTACTTAGAAGCCAAAAATTCTTGAACATTCAGAATCTCAATGCCCCTCCAGGGGTTTAGCACTAGCAAATCATCATCTCCAGTAACAATACACTCTACTTGACCACTGAGTGCTAATTCCAAATATTTGTTATCTTTTGGATCTCGGCATTCATTAATCTGCTCAGTCACGTCAATAAACTGAGCGTTTTCTGTTAAATCTTCTAGAAATTCTTGCCGCCTTTCTTTGGTGAGATACCTATCAAATTTGGGACGATATAAAACCTCTTCTAACTCCGATAAGACAGAATTTGATAATACGATAACGCCAATAACAGTAGCTTGTTCTAATGCCTGCCGTGGCTTGCTTTGACTAAACAAAAATGCACTAATCAGCACATTCGTATCAAATACGAACCGTCGATTATTCGTCATCATTCAAAATCGATTCTAAGATTTCAGGCGTTAATCCTCGCTCTTGTGCTTCAAGGCTAGCTTTATCCATCGTGTTTCTTAAACGTGCAATCGCCTCAAGTCTTGGAGTTGTAAATTGAGACTGCATAATTGCCGCAATCTTAAGTTGCAATTGTTCCCGTTCTTCTTCGGTGGCATTGCGGTATGCCTCTGCTACCAAGGAGGGAACTTTGATGGTAATTTCTTCTTTAGTAATCATGGCCTGTTCGCTTCCATAATTTCTCATCTTTAATTATGTTACTTCCTTGGCTCAGAGTTCCCCCCGTCAGGCTCTTTGGAGTAAGGAGTTGAAGAGAATATTCTGAAAATGTCTTTCAGACCCCGACAAACTGGGATCTATACCCCTGCTTGATATCACGAGCTTGATATCAACTGTATGCTACAGATGACGATTCCTTGGTTCCCTGAGCTATTGGTTCATTGTCTGTACCAGCTTCTACATCGCTGCTAAGAGTCGATCCGGTGCGCGAAAGGTCTTGCTTGATATCAGTTGGATAGCACCTGATCGCTTTGAAATCGCTCACCCAAATAAAAATTTTCCGGCAGACTTCCCATTTTGAAATTGTTGGGCTAGAGTGATATCAAGTTTGTAATATCAAGTTTGTAATATAAGTAGAAAGAACTCTATTAAGTGCTAATTAAGGCTATTACTAGGGTTTACATAAGGTAGTACGCGAAGGAGCAGGTAATGGCAAAGCATAGAGATGAAGGAGTAATCATACTTTCAGCCTTGGAAGAAGATTTGCTGACGGTTCTTATGGGTGGAGAGCCAATTTATGGTCTACAGATTTTGGAGATACTTAACCAAGAAAGAAAAAAGTATGAAATACCAGATTTGAGAATTGGTTCGCTTTATCCAACATTGAAGCGAATGGAGGAACAAAAAATAATTAGAGGTGAATGGGGCGATCCGGTTGCAGAATCAACACGTCGGCGCTATTACACCATCACCGCTGTTGGGGAAATTGCGATTTCCCGGACTCAGGCATACCGTAGAGAGTTGGCGCGACGGGCTGAGGGCCAATCTGCTCCCGAAGGTAAGATAGCAGATGGTTTTTCTGGATGGATTGCTAGTGTTTTTAACTAAGGAGAGAGAAAAATGCACAACCAAGGCGATGAATACAATTTTTGGCGTGATGAGTTCTTAAAACAGCAAAGAGAGATTGAGAGAATGCGTCAAACTATGAATCAAATACTGCAAAAAAATCAACAAATAATTTCTGGAATTCAGAGCAGCCTTTCTCACATTGCACAAACACAATCAATGGCAGCACAATTAGCGCAACAAATGAGGGCTAACTTATCGCTAACCGACTCAGCAGCTACACAACTGGCGAAACAAATCAGAATTGATTTATTGCCAAATCGGGCAAAAATTCCAGAAGAATTGCTATTGACCGTAGAACATTTTAGCCAAGATGCAGTAGTTATGATAGATGGTGAAGCTGCCGATAATGTTGATGAATCAGACTCAAAGTTAATCAACGAGTCATTAAATCCAGATAACAATAATTTACCAAAATATTCTAGGGAAAAGCTATCAGCTTGGGTTCCAAAACTCTCTGAAGAATATCGAGCATATTTAATTGACTACCGGAAATCTTGGTACGAAGGTAAACCATTAACTTGGCGTACTCACTTATATGTTGATTTACTAACTTTGCAATTTTTATTAATAGATGTACTCTGGTCGCATATTTCCTATCAACTGCAAAAATGGTTTCGACCAGTTCGCCGACCTCGGCTTTAGATCATGAAACTATTTATAGGGCGCTATCCGTCCAACTCAAATTACCAAATAAGTAACCTGCCCGACTGTCTCAACTTTCAGACAGGTACTCAATTTTGGCAAAGTAAGCAAGCAAAAATTGTCAATATTTTACTTACCTATACTTCAATACTATGACACGTCACAAACAGCAGCAACGTCTGAACACTACAGATACCCAACTCAACCAGTTATTCCGCCTACTTTCTCAAACCAGCCGCAATAGCAGCGAAAATACAGGGTTAGTTATTGCTTATTTAAGTTTGCTGGGTTTTTTAGCGGCTGGTGTTTTTGGGATTTTTGGATTGCTAATTTCGCAGCGATTCTACATCGACCCATCACAAGCTAAGGAAATACCAACATTCCTTTTAAAGGTAAGGAGATAAAACGCCAACAATATTGATATCATGGTCACGAAATTGTTTAAAACTAGGAATACAAAACTCTGAATAGACATCAGAATTCACAGACATACGAGCGTTTTTTACATCGAGTAAATCTGTGGAATCTAGTTTAACATCCGCCTTCTTCCAATCTTGACTTTTCTGATTTACTTGATGAGCAGAAGTATCTTCTAGCACAAAAACTAAATCTCCTACCACGTAACCTCGTGATGCCCCGACGAACTGGGGACACTTCGTTTAGAGCGGGTGGTGTGGGGGACGGGCAATAATTTACTCTTGGAGTGACCCCCGACATAAGCACCCAAAACTACTTTTCGAGAAATCAAAAAATACATTGGGGGTTTTGGAGCTATGCCGGAACTAAGCCACTCGTCAGGCAGACAGGATCATCGCCCGGCATACACTCCAAAACCCCCTCTTTCATTAGGACTAG